>JBEPVH010000264.1:0-3880 GCA_041691115.1 bacterium
GCGTAGGGGGCTGCGTTGTAGCGCTGGTGACCACCGGCGTGAGGGTAGGGCACCAGCACCATGGGTCGTCCCAGGGCGGCCACCTCCGCCAGAGAGGACCCGCCTGCGCGCATCACCACGAGGTCGGCCGCCGCCTCCGGAGCCGCGACCTCGGCAAAGAAGTCGGCGATCTCATAGCGCTTCTGGAGCTCGGGGCTGAGGGAATCGTGGAAGCGCTTGACGCGCGCGTGGTCGAGGGCGCCCGTCTGGTGCGTCACCGATACCTCGGGATCGGCGTCCAGCAGCTCCCGCACTCCGGCGAGAACTGCCTCGTTGAGGCGGCGCGCCCCCTGGCTGCCGCCCATGACAAGGACGTGGCGGCAGCGGTCGCCCAGCGGCGGCGCCTGCGTGGTTGCCACCTCATGCCGGATGGGATTACCGGTGTGGACGACACGTATGCCCTCAAGGTGCTGCGCCGTCTCCGCGAACGACGCCGCCACGACACCGGCGCCGCCGGCCAGCATTTTGGTGGCGCGACCGGGCAGGGCGTTCTGTTCCAGCAGCACCACGGGTACGCGGGCTATCCGCGCCGCCAGCACCACGGGCACAGAGACGTAGCCGGCGGCACCGACGACCACATCGGCATCGAAGCGCCGGATCAGGCGCAGGGAACGCAGCACGCCCCCGGGCAGGCGTCCGGCAAACCCCGCCGCCGAGCGGATGTTGGAGAGATCAAGGCCTGAGATCGGGATGGTCTCCAGGCGCACACCGGCAGCATGAACCAGGTCTTCGGCGACCCCGCCGCGGCGGCTGACCAGCAGAACCTCGGCGTCAGCCTCGGCGCGCTGCAATGCCTGGGCGACGGCCAGAGCGGGAGTTAGATGTCCCCCCGTCCCCCCGCCAGCGATCAAAGTGCGCACGTCGCTGATCTCCCTGTCGCCTGCCCTGCGCCGAAATATTGCAGAGGATCCCCATACCAAGAAGCGTCATCGCCAGCGACGTCCCGCCGTAGCTGATGAACGGCAGCGGAATACCCGTCGTCGGAATGACGTTGGTGACCGCACCGATGTTGATGAACGCCTGGATGCAGATCCACGCGGTGATTCCTCCGGCGAGCAGGGACCCGTAGCTGTCGGGGGCGCGCAGCGAGGTACGGATGCCTCGCCAGCCCAGGAACAGGAACGCGAGGATGACCGAAACGGTTCCGATCAGTCCGAGTTCCTCGCCGATGATGGCGAAGATGAAGTCGGAATGGGCTTCGGGCAGCCAGTTGTACTTCTGGATCGAGTTGCCCAGGCCGACGCCGGTGATGCCACCGGACCCCATGGCGAGGAGCGACTGCACCGGCTGGTAGCCGCCGTTGAGAGGATCGGCGAACGGATCGAGCCAGTTGGCGAGACGCGCCGCCCGGAACGATTCATACGTGACAAGCATCCAGCCACCGGCTGACGCGATCACCGCCAGCAGAACCAGATGACGCTTGCGGCCGCCGCCCAGCGCCAGCAGCGTGAAGGCGACGCAGCCGGCAACGATGGCGGTGCCGAGGTCCTTCTCCAGGACGATGAGGAAGAGCAGACCAGCGACGAGGATGGCGTAGTCACGAACGCCCTTCCAGGTGCGTACCCGTGGGCCGCGGTCAGACAGCCAGCGCGAGAAGCCGATGATGGCCACGATCGCCGCGACGGCCGACGGCTGCAGCGACAGCGGGCCCAGCGAGAACCAGCGGCGGGCGCCGTTGCGGTTGACGCCGACATGCGGAATCAACACCAGCACGAGCAGCACGACAGTCGCGATGACCAGCGGCTTGGTAAGGCGGCGCCAGCGGTGGTAGTCCATACGCGCTGCAACGATCAGCCCGGCAAGTCCCAGCACCAGGGCTGTGCCCTGCCGCTCGAAGAAGTAATTGGCGTTGCGGAACTCGATGTATCCCAGTGCCTCGGACGCCGAGTACACCATGACAAGTCCAAACGCACAGAGACCGGCGATGGCGGTGAGCAGCCAGCCGTCGATACCACCGGCGGCAGCCTCGGCGCGCTCGGCGATGAGCGTGACCTTGCCGCGTCCTGCGCGCAGACCAGCAGGCATCTTCCGTTCCAGACGCGTCGACTGCGTAGCCATCACACCTCCTCCCTGACCGGCTCGGTGGTGCCATTGACGAGGGCGGCAAATGTGCGGCCGCGCTCCTCGAAATTGGAGAACTGATCGAAGGATGCATAGCCCGGTGCCAGCAGAACGACATCACCGGGGTTGGCCAGATCACGCGCCAGACGCACCGCGGCGGCGACGTCGGGAACCAGATGCCGGGCCTCGTAGCCGACAGCTGCGAGGGCCGCATCCAGTTCGGGCCCGGTGGCGCCGCAGATGATGGCTGCGCGTGCCCGCTGCGCCACAGCAGTTGCCAGCGTGTCGGGCGGCACGCCCTTGGACGAGCCACCGCCGATCCAGACGATGGGGCGGCTGCCGAAAGCATCGAGAGCCTTGAGAGCTGCATCGATGTTTGTTGCCTTGGAATCGTTGATCCAGAGAACGCCGTCCTCGTCGCGCACCGGCTGCAGCCGATGGTCCACAGCCGAGAAGCTGCGCACGCCATTGGCGATGTGCTCCAGGGAGACCCCGGCGGCACGCGCCAGACAGACAGCGGCAAGGACGTTGTCGATGTTGTGGCGGCCATACATCGGCACATCGCCGACAGCGAGGAATGTCTCCATGCGCCCGCCGTCCACAGCGACGATGGAATCACCGACGACAGATGCGCCGTCATGACCCTCGAGGTTGCGGCCGAAGAAGCGAACGGGCGCCGATGCTCTCGCCGCCATCGCCAGCGTCACCGGATCGTCGTGATTGAGAACGGCGACGCCTGTCGCCTCATCGATGATCCGCGCCTTGATGGCTGCGTACTTCTCGAGCGTGCCATGGCGGTCCAGATGATCAGGGGTGACGTTGAGAACGCACGCCGCATCCAGCGCCGCCGATGTCAGTGATTCGATCTGAAAGGACGAGAGTTCGAGAACGACCCGATCCGTCGGCGCCATCGTCGCCAGCCGGTCCAGCACCGTCTCGCCGATGTTGCCGCCGCGATGCACGCGCATGCCCGATGCGGCAATCACGGCTGCCGTGAGCGACGTCGTCGTCGTCTTGCCGTTGGTCCCGGTGATGGCCGTCACGGGCGCCGGGCAGCGTTCGAGGAAGAGATCGATCTCGCTGCGCACAGGAATATCGAGTGCCCGTGCCCGCTGCAGCAGCGGTGCATCCCAGCGCACCCCGGGGGACGGACAGACCATGTCGCTGCCGTCGATGACATCGTCGGTGTAGCCGCCCAGCTGCACGTCCACGCCGCGCGGCAGCAGCTCCGCCATGTGGCGCTGCGCATCACTGTCCTGGCCGTCGACCACCCGAACCGTGTAGCCCTCATCGGCGAGGACGCGGGCACATGCGGCACCACTGCGTCCGATTCCGATGACGACGGCAGTACTCATGCAAACGTTACCGAGTGCATCGCCCAGGCGACAGTCACGACGGCAGCGGCCAGCGCAACCAGCGAGAAGGAGATGACAAGACGCTGCTCGCGAAGACCCACAGCCTCGAAGTGATGATGCAGCGGCGAGGCGCGGAAGACGCGCCGTTTGAACTTCGTAATGGCGGTGACATTGATGATCACCGACGCCGTCTCGACGACGAACACGATACCCAGGAGTGGCATCAACCAGAGGACACGCAACTCGCAGCCGAGCGCCACCAGGACACAGCCAATGGCCATGGACCCGGTGTCTCCCATGAAGACGCGGGCGGGGAACCAGTTGAAAAGCAGGAAGCCCAGCAATGCACCGACGGCAGCCGCGCAGAGAATGCCCGCCGCCAGCAGGTGACCGTTGATGGCGATAAGGCCCAGTGCACCCAGCGC
>JBEPVH010000265.1:0-3876 GCA_041691115.1 bacterium
TCCCTGGACTGCGCATCACACTCAAGGGTGAAGGCCTCAAGGCTGTGTCATCGGCCACGTCGGCCGCCCTGCTATGGACTCTTCAGGAACTGTTGCACCAGGTGAGAGCATCATCCATCGAACGTGTGCGCGTCTCTCTGCACGGCGTCGGATCAACGGGCGTGCAGATGACGGTGTCGACAGCAGGACGTGCATTCGCCGTTGACGTCGTCGAGCCGTCGTGGCTGTTGCGCTCGCGCGTGCGCATGCAGCTTGTCGACGGCCTGTGACTGCGCGCAACGAGGTGGATGGAACCGCCGTCGAGGTGCGCTGCTAGGACTCGTCGGCAGTGTCGCCGCCGTCGAGCGAGTCGAGGACGCGCTGCAGACGTGCCTGATGCAACTGCTTCCAGCGCTGCGACAGGACCGAGTTGTGGGTGAACACCGTTGGCACCGTGATAAGACCACCACGCGCCAGTGCCTCGAGTGCCTCGATCTCCTCGAAGAGCTCGTCGAGGCCGACGCGAGAGATCACTTCAAGAGCGACGGACACGCGCGAGGATTCACCGGAGTCCAGCCACTCACCCAGAGCCGCCACCAGACCTTCGCGGCCGTCGTCCACAAGCGTTCTGGAGTAATCCGAGAGAGCCACGGTCAGATCCTCGAGTATGGATTCGAGACGCCTCTCAAAGACCGCGAGAATGGCGTCACGCGCACCCTGGTGTGCCAATGCCGCAGGCAGTTCGGGTGCGTTGCGGCCGAGAAGCAGTTTCTCGAACGGTGTGACCTCGATGTAGCCGAAACCCTCGGCGGACACTGTCACCAGCCACGGCGAGCCGTCGCGGCGGAAGAGGCAGAGGTCCTCGGGAAGATCAGGCTTGCGCCACTGGTAGAGGCTGCTCACCGTATCGGTGAGGATGTCGACGACCTGAGCGTTCAGAGTGAATCGCACGATCTTGCCCATCGGCGCAGATGTGTCAGACAACACATTCGCGCCGAGGCGGTCCATAAGCAGGCGTGACTGCGGCGACGGATCGCCCGCGGGGAAGACCAGAATTCCGGCGTCGCACTGCGGGATCGCTGACCGCAGAAGAGCGCCGTAATCGGTACCCGTGGGCTCGGAAATGATGTCGTAGGGCTTGCGGGCCGAGACATCCGCTCTCGTCGCCATGAACGGTCGGGACATTGCGGCGATCGTAACAAGGCGCGGGGCACCTCGCCCGTCCGCGCAGCGGGCGTACTCGTGATAGTGTCGCGACCGATGCGATCGGCTTTGGCGATCACCGTCGACTCCACGTTCTCCCAGGCCTTCGCCGACTTGGTGCTCATCGCTCTCGTGGCGCTGAACGCCTGGTGGGGCTGGAAGTACGGCCTCGTGCGCCGCGCCTTCATGTTCGCCGGGATGTTCGCCGCCGTCGCGGGTGCCACCTACCTCGGCAATCCCATCGCATCGCTACTGGCACCCCACGACATCTACGGCAATGCGTGGTGCTTCGTGCTCGTGTTCGTTGCCGTGATCATCCTCTTCGAGATCATGGCCGCCCTGTTCAACGATCAGATCCAAAGCATGATCGTGATCACCTTCGACAAGGTGGCAGGCCTCATCGCAGGACTCCTCATGGGCGTCTTCGAGACGGGAATCCTCTTCCTGGTGTGCGTGGCAGTCGGTAATGCCCCTCCCCCGTCGCTCGGCAACTCCATCCCCGGCGACTATCAGAGTTCTAAGGAGGCCGTCTCAACAGCCACCCTGGGCGAATACGTCGTTGACCTGAAGCCCGGGCTCGAGGCGCTGTTCGGACCGTCGCTGCCGTCGGACCTGTCGAAGCACCTGGCCGAGGGCACAACGATCAACGGGGTCCAGTAGCTCCAGCTTTCGACGGGCTCGAGGCGTGCGCGGATAGCGGAATGCTTACCAACGAACCCCGGCCGCCGACTAACCTGTCGCAGCGCCGCCGTTGTTGGTGTCCTGGCTGAAGAATGACTTCACCACGGAGCCCAGGCCGACAAGGTTGAAGGGCTTGGTGATGAGGTGGTTGGCGCCGGCGAGGCGGGCGCGCTCCACGTCGTCATCGCCGGACAGGGCCGAGAACATGAGCACAGGAATGTGCGCTGTCTTGGGATTGCTGCGAATGCGGCGGCAGGCTTCGACGCCGTCCATGCCCGGCATCATGATGTCCATGATCACGAGGTCGGGCGGCTGTGCGTCGACCTCCTTGAGTCCATCCTCACCGTTGGAGGCCTGCGCCACCTCGAATCCTTCGATACCGAGGTAGAGGCCCACGATGTGGAGCAACCGAGGATCGTCATCGACGACGAGAATTCGGCGGCGGCTCACTGGATGTCTGACCTCCCTGCGGGCTGCACCGGCCTGGCGCGCCCAAGGGCCGCAGTATAAGGACTAGCCATTGTGCTGGCGGTAGATGCCACGGATCATCTCCTCTTCCTGGGCGACATGCCGTGCGACATCACGCTCATGGGCGACGCCGCGGGTAATGGCGTCGATGAGCCGCTTGTTGAATTCGCGACGCCTGTCAGCGTCGATATCGGCACTCGGAGCGTCACGGTGGAGGCGCTGGACGATCCACGGTGGGACCACCCTGTCGACGACGAGGGCGCCGACCTTGACGGCCACCTCGGCATCGGCGTCTTCGGCGACCTGCAGGCCGACACGGATGGCAAGACCTGTATGCACCGCCAGCTTCCAGGAGCGCTCCCAGGCGCGCTGGCGCTCGGCACCGATGAAGATCAGGCACACGGGATCGGCGATCAGTTGGGCTCCCGAATTGGGGTCGACCTCTCGCAGCAGAATGGAACGGATGTCGGCGTCCAGCTCCCGCGCCACCCAGCTCACCAGCGACGGGGCGCGGTTCTCGAGGTCGGGCAGCGGGCCCGACGCGGAGCTGCCGCCGGGCAGCGCTGACACAACGCCGGCATGGCGGCGGCAGAAGACCTGACCGTCCATGACGATGCGGTGCGACGGGCACCACCCGGATTTACACGAGCGATTGCGCCTATCGACGTACTGACAGGCAACACCGTTATTGCCGTGGCAGCCCTTCTCGTTGCAGGGCAGCGATCCCTCGAGACGGGAAAGTGCGTCAGAGAGGCGATGCGCCTCGGCGACCTGAGGCGTTACGTCGTCGTCGCGCTTCTTCCAGAAGGGCATCTGTCCACCGTCGAGAGAGGCCATGCACCGCCCGTCAAGAACGGCGGCGAGTGCCGTTGACGATATACCACCGGAGAGGCCTTCGCGATCACAACCCGGTCACCAGATGAAAGGGATGAGGCGCGCGGTGCGCTTGCCGTAGTCCTCATATTCGGCAAAGGTGGCCCGGAGCAGGGCCTCCTCGTAGCGCAGGCGGATGAGCTGGATGACGATGAACGGCACCAGCGCGACCGCTTTGATTAGTTGCGGATCGGAGACGACAAACGCGGTCGAGACGACGATCTCTGTGAGGTAGAGCGGGTGGCGGACGATGCCGTAAGGACCGCCGGTGACCAGGCGCCGCGCCTCGGGGATGATCGAGAACGACAGCCGGAGATAGAGGAGAGCCCACACCTCCATGGCCATGAAGGCGGCGATGACCAGAGACACCGCCTGGTTGAGGCCTGCCGACGGCGTGTACAGCAGCGACGACGAGGTCCAGGCGCCGACGAACAGCAGCAGAGTGGTCCCCACCACGGCGGCGATGCGCGCCGCCCAGGAGCCGTCGCGGGCCTTGGGCAGCGGCCGGGTGATGTAGATCAGCACAGGGATCATGCAGAACGCCGTGTATAGGCCCTGGCGCACGGGCCCGCCGATGATCCCAACGACATCGCCAGCCTTGGCGCCGTTGATCATGGTGATCAGGCGCAGCACCTGGATGTAGCCGAGAAAGAGAAAGAGAACGGCGGGGAT
>JBEPVH010000266.1:0-3869 GCA_041691115.1 bacterium
TCGCGGGCATCTTCGTGACGCGCCACCACACGACGCCGACCTCAACCATCGTCCCCGGGACATCGAACGGTGGACATTCGCCACAGGAGTCGATCGTCAACATCAACGGCGACGTGCCCGAGGGTTCGATCGCGGGCACGGGAATGGTTCTCACCGCTGACGGTCTGGTGCTCACCAACAATCACGTCGTCGCCGGCACAACAACTCTCACCGGCCAGGTCAATGGAGCGGGCACGACGTATGACGCAACAGTGATCGGCGTCGATCCCACTCACGACGTTGCAGTCATTCGCCTGGAGGGTGCGTCCGGCCTGCCACCCATCGAAATTGAGTCCTCACCCGTGGTCTCCATCGGCGACCGCGTGACGGCGATGGGAAATGCTCTGGGGCGCAACGGTCCTCCCGTCGCGGTGACCGGAGTGGTGACGTCCCTCGACGAGACCGTGCTCGTCGGCGGCGAAGCACCGGCCCCGTCAGAAATTCTCAGCGGCCTGATCGAGTTCGATGCGCCGCTGGAGCCCGGCGATTCCGGCGGACCGCTGTTCAACGAGGCACAGCATGTCATCGGCATGGACACGGTCGGCCGCAACCCTCACGACCCCAACGCGCCCAAGAACTTCGGTGGCGCAATCCCCATCACCAGCGCCATCAACATCGCCAACCAAATAATCAGGGGCGCGACCTCGCCGTACATCCAGTCCGGCCACAGCGGTTCGCTCGGCGTCACCATCGCACCCAGCGGAGGTGACGGCGCAACAGTGACTCAGGTCGAGCCCCAGGGAGCCGCAGCCAATGCCGGTATCGTCAGCGGTGATGTGATCACCGCCATCGGTACCAACGTCATCCGTTCGGGGTCCGACTTCAACGTCATCATGGTCGGCCGACGACCAGGCGACCACCTCAACGTGACGTGGCGCGACGGTGCGGGACAGATCCATCAGGCGACGGTGTCACTGACACCGGGACCGCCCGCCTAGCGTCGGTCAGACTCCGCGTCTGCAGTTGACGCAGCGACCCGACGTCGGCAACACCATGGAGCAGGTGGGACAGCTGCGCGGACTCACGTACGGTGCTGCAGCACGCTTGGCGCGCACCCGCTTGGTGGCGACACGCTGCATGAGGGCGGGTCCACCGCCGTCGGCGGGCAGCGCTGCACCGAAGTGGCAGTAGCACTTGAAGCGCTCTTCAGCGGCATGCCTCTCGACCTCGGCGTCGGTGACGATCTTTGTGCGGTAGGTCTCGGCAACGCTCACGGCATAGCCAGGAGATGCGGTGCCGTCGGGCTTGACAACCAATGCGGAGAGCAGCGGCTCATCACGCTCGTGATTCTCGTGAGCTGTGGCATTGAGAACGCTGCCGATCCACGGCGTCAGCGCCATGCGCGTCGTGATGCCCGACGCCTCCTGGAGCTTCATCGCCAGATCCTTGTAGGAGACAGTACCGTGGTACTGCTTCGCCAGCGCAATCAGTACGGGGCGGGCAGCGGCCACCCAGCCATCGCGGGCGTCCTTGACATCGACAGGCGAACCATCCTCGGTCCGAAAGGGTCCAGCAGCCACGGTTCGGGTGTCATATGCCATCTGCCTCCCATGTTACGCCGTAGGGGAGCCGGGACCGACGCCCGAGGTTGTCCGCTTGATGTCCGAGAACCTGGAATACGGTGGAGAGGTTCATGGATCACGACGCCGCGAGCTACGAAAACTTCGCTGAGACCATCATCGACAGGCTTTTCGCCATGGTCGGCGCCGGCAAGTTGCCCGCGGAGGCTTGGACTATCGACGGGCCTCACATGCCACAGATTCACGTCGACGGCGTGGCTACCACCTACACGACAGTCGTCGGCGAGTCTGAGGTCATCCTGCGTCATTCCGAAATCATGGCCGGCCGCAGCAACCACGACTGGAACTACACGATCTCGGTATCGCGCAACGATCTGGTCATTGCGCATGAGGTCACCGACGACGACAACAGCATGCTTGGCCGCCTCATCTGTGAGATAGCCGACCTCTGTGAGCCGGCGGTTGCCGCAGCCCAAGTCTCAGCCCTCGGCGACTTCGACCTCAGCTAAGGCCGGCAGCTCAGAGGTAGGCGCCGTCGCCGGGAGCTGCGCGCGATCGCGGCGCGTTGTTGGCGGCCTCAACCTGAGCCACCATCTGGGCGATCTCGGCCCGCGTCTCGGCAGCTTCGGCCACCTGGGCACCGAGCTTGAGGCTCGGCACCAGTCCGCGCAGCCAGCCGTCAAGGGCCGCGTAGGCAACGCGGACCTCGGCGCCAGTTGGCTTCTCATCCGGCCCGAAGGCTGGTGCCAGGCGGCCCAATTCATCTCGAAGATCACCGGGAAGAGCTCGCGACGCGATCTGGTGAGCTGTGTTGTAGCTGTACGCCAGCATGGTCACAGCGGCAGGTGTCATGTCCAGAGGATGTTCGGTGTCACCCATCTGGCCTCGTGCGGCGTTGACCAGACCCGCAGCGCGCGCGAAGGCGGCCACATTCACCGCGCTAAGGCTCGGCGTAGGGGCGGCATCTTGTCCGGCAGGTGTCTCCATGAGCGGAGTGTCCACCACGCGAGTGGACAATTGACGGACATTGTCCCGTGGCGGCGAACTAGCGGTGGAGCGCTGCGCCGATCATCCGGCGCACCACAGGCGCCGTGTTCTCCCAATCCGCCAGGCCGCGCATTGACGAGGCCTGGATGAGCAACCCCGTGCAGAGCGAGAGACAGACGTCCACGACGCGATGACGCTCAGCGGCTGTGGCCCCGGCCATCGCCGCCTCGACCCAACGCTCGATCGGCGCTCGGCGAGTGTCGGTCTGCCGCGCCATGACCTCGCCGAAGCCAGGATCGGTGAGAACCGTCGAATACAGATCGAGGCGCAGGCGGGTGCGCGCGGGATCCTCGCCACGGGTCATTACCACATGGGTGAACGCCACCAGCCGCTCTAGCATCGATGCGTGAGTGCTCTCGATGCGGCTGATCTCGGCGTCCATCGCTTGGGATTCGCCTTCGAGTAGCGCCTCCAAGAGGTCCTGCTTGGCGGGAAAGTAGCCGTAGAACGCCCCCTTGGAGAGGCCGGCCTCGCGACAGACGTCATCGACAGCCATATCGCGGAAGCTTTTGAGGGCCAGACAACGCCACGCCGCCTCGACGAAATCAGCCCGCCGATTGCCGTGTCGGCCGGGGGGCGCCGGGGTCCTTGTCACGCCGCCACTGTAGGCGCAGATCAAGATCAGCGCCGAACTGTGACGACCAAGTGACCGACCGGTCGGTTTGGCGCCTTCAGAATCCCCGCTGACAGGCGTTTTCTCTAGTGCATATGCGCCATTTGCCTCTAGTGCTTTTGCACCACCTCACCCCCCGCCGGAACGGGCCTGGTCAGGCAGCCGCTGCTGCCACCCACGCCCTTCCGCGCACGTCAGGCCGCCCCGGCGCCCGGCGCGCCGCCAGGGTGCTGACGGCCGTGGCGATGAACCTGGTGTTCCTGGCCCAGAGCGCACCGCTGGTGGGAGCCGTAGCGCCGTCGACGACGACGATCACCTCGTCCGTCAATCCGTCGGTGTTCGGGCAGTCGGTCACCCTGACGGCCACGGTCACCGGCGTCGGACCCGCACCGACGGGCACGGTCACCTTCCAGGACGCCGGCGTCAACATCGCCGGCTGCATCGCACGGGCGATGGCGGCCTCCAAGGCGACATGCGTCAGCGCGACGCTGGCCACCGCGGCGCACTCCATCACCGGCATCTACAGCGGCGACGTCAACTACAGCACAAGCACGTCGGCTGCGTTCACTCAGACAGTGAACCAGGGCTCCACCACGACGACGCTCGGCTCATCGGCCAATCCGTCGGTGACCGGTCAAACAGTGACGTTC
>JBEPVH010000267.1:0-3862 GCA_041691115.1 bacterium
ACGCAGACCCCGCCGACGGCCGCCTCACGACGTCGGCGTGTATCCGCGGTGACGACATGCTGAACCGCGATCCGGAAGAACTCGCAACGGCGGCGCACCTGGTTCTCACCGGGCTTGTCGACGACGTCGCCGGCAAGCTCGCTGAAGTGCGCGAGGTCAAGGAATCCATTGCGGCCGATCCGCGAGAGACGCCCGAGGCATTCTTCGGAGGCTCGGACATCGTGTCGTCGTTCATCGAGACCGTCGCAGGTGGTACCGACACCGTGTGGCACAACGGCGACCGCTGGGTGCTCAAGGCGATCGACGAGAACACTCGCGCAGCACTGAAGATCGACCTTGAGGACAACGACAAGGGCGGGCTGCGCGTCATCGTCAACATCGAGCTTCATCGCACAGGCGACGCGCCCGCATTCAACGACGAGGAGCGCGCCACCTGGCAGACGATGGTTGACGGCATGGCCGGCAACCTGGCTGCCCAGGCGGGATCAGTCCCGGCACCGTCGTTCACCGTACGCGCACCCATCGAGGCGGTGCGTGGTGCCATCGGCCGGATGATGAACGAGTTCTTCCCGTCGGACAGTGCATCCGTCGATGACCACAGCTTCAACGTCTATCAGTTCGAACTGGGCGACGAGGTGTACGGACGGCTCGAGGTAAAGCTTGCCGAGCACGGCGACTGGGACGTTCAGGTGACGCTCAAGGGCGACATCACCGGATCGGGCATAGGCGACGACCCGCGCGCCATTGCTTGGTCACGGTCGAAGTTCCGCGAGACCATCGCCGCAGCCGCCACACAGATGCGCGACGCAATGATCCAAGAGTTGGGTCCGCTGCCTCCCACCCGGCCCGACATCGGCCTCGACTGAGCCGACGGTCACCGGAGTGGCGGGAAGAGAGGGATTCGAACCCTCGGAGGGGCTTAACACCCCTCACCCGCTTAGCAGGCGGGCGCTTTCGGCCACTCAGCCATCTCCCCGTGGAGGGGCACAGTATACGGGCGTACCGGGCCTGCTCCGGCAGCCGCCTGCTAGCCTGCATCCAAGGAGGGGCCCATGCGTTTTGTGACATTCGACGACGCCGCGACGGGCGCCACCCGGGCGGGCGCAGTCAGCGGGGCGAGCGTTCACGCACTGGCCCCTGGTGTGACCCTGCTCTCGCTGCTCGGTGACGATGGCGAGCGGCTTCACGAGGCCGGCGAACAGGCGCTGCGCGGCGACGACGTTCGTCCGCTTGAGGGCCTGAAACTGCTGGCGCCGATTCCCGTGCCGCCAACGGTGCGTGACTTCTACGCATTCGAGCAGCACGTCAAGACCGCACGTGCGCGCCGCGGTCTGGAGATGGACCCCGACTGGTACGAGCTGCCGGTCTTCTACTTCTCAAATCCGTATGCCGTCTGCGGTCCTGACGACGACGTCGCCATCGCTCCAGGAAGCACGGAGATGGACTTCGAGCTGGAGGTCGCTGCGGTTGTCGGCCGCGCCGGATCCGACCTCGATCCCGCCGATGCCGAGGCGTACATCGCGGGCTACACGATCATGAACGACTGGTCGGCGCGCGACGTGCAGCGCCGCGAGATGAAGCTGTCGATGGGGCCGGTGAAGGGCAAGGATTTCGCGACAACGCTGGGTCCTGTGCTCGTCACCCCCGACGAACTCGAGCAACACCGCTCGGGCAAGTCATACGACCTCGGGATGGTGGCGCGTGTCAACGGCAAGGAGTACTCGCGCAACGTCCTCTCATCCATCAACTACTCCTTCGCGCAGATGGTGGCCTACGCCTCGCGCGGGACACGCGTCGCACCCGGAGACATCATTGGTTCGGGGACATGCGGCACCGGCTGCATCCTCGAGCTGTCACTGGTCCACGGTGCCGAGGCCTACCCGTGGCTTGTCGCCGGAGACGTGGTTGAGCTGGAGGTGGACGTCCTCGGCACGCTGCGCAACCGCGTCGTCGCCGGAAAGCCGGTCAAGGAACTCCTGTGAACGCCGAGTTGGTGACGTCGGCGCTCCTTGCCCGTCTCGACATCGCCGAGCCCGCCCTGGCGGCGCACGCGGCCGCCATGCCCAGTGGCCTGACGGCGCCCGACAAGGGCGGGGACGAGCGCTGGGAGGCGTCGCAGGTGCTGGCTCACATTGCCGAGTTCATCCCCTACTGGATCGACCAGGCACAGCACGTGATCGACAACTACCACAGCAAGCCAGTGCCCTTCGGCCGGACCAAGGCAGACCCAACGCGCCGCGCCGCCATCGCCGCTCATGGTGAGCACGATTCCCTGGCCCACATGGCAAGAATCGCTGCCGGCGTCGCCGCTCTCCGCGTGTTTGTCGGCGCCTTGACCGAGGCCTCGCTGGCTGCCGTGGGCGAACATCCCACCCTCGGCCGCATGGCCATGCCCGACCTCATCGAGGAGTTCCTTGTCGGCCATATCGAGCAGCATCGCGTCCAGCTCGACAGGCTCGGCGGAGCCTGACGAGGACCCGGTTTTCCGGGCCCTCACCTGACCCTGATACCGTCGGCCGGGGCCGTTTGTCCGCGCGCTGTCCGCCACCTCGGCCTACGCTGCCGCGGAGAGTGATGTACAGGAGAGCGCGTTGCTAGACGAGGAATTCGATCCGAGTTTCGACGCGTACGCAATCCTCGGCGTCCCCAAGAACGCGACCAAGGAACAGGTCTCCAAGGCCTTCCGCTCCATTGCTCGCGACAACCATCCCGATACCCATCCCGGCGACAAGGACTGCGTCGCGAGGTTCAAGGAGGCCCAGAAGGCCTACAAGATCCTCAGCGACCCCGAGCGCCGCGCCCGCTACGACTCGGTGGGCAACCAGGTAGGCCGCACCGTCACCAAGGTGACGCGCGACCCCCGCGTCCAGGAAATCCTCGACCGCGCCCGCGGCAAGGGCAACGGCGGCAGGCCGCCGGCGGGCACTCCCCAGCGACCGCCCGCACGAGAGCGCCCAGAGCGCACGACCAATCCGTCAACGACCGCCGGGCGTGCGGCGTCGCGCGACGGTCAGACGGCGCCGCCGCCACCGCGCGCCCGTGAGCGCGCTCCCGAGAGCATGCCGCGCGGCGCCGATGTGGCCGAGATGCGCCGCATCGTCTTTGAAGGTGCCGAGCGCATCCGTGTCGCCGCTGACGGTGATATCCGCGACCGCGACAAGGTCACGCTCGATGACGGCACGACGTACACCTTCCGCCGCGTCAACTTCACGAAGGAAGGCGACCGCAACGTGTACCGCACGCGCACGCCGCTGCTGTGCCGCGGCGACGAGGTCCTCGCCAACATCAATCTGGCGCCCGGACAGGGCCTCAAGCCCGCAAGTGCCGCGACGTGCAAGCAATTCGCCTCCAAGGAACAGGATGTGGTCGGTCAGGCAGTTCTCGCGCTGGTCACCCAGCGCGCCGTCGTGGCCCCGATCGCCCGCGAGCTCCGCAGCCTGATGCCCCCGGAAGAGCAGATCCTGTTTGTCGGTATGCCCATCCACGTCCGCAACGTCGAGTTCATCGGCGGCAAGGGCCCCGAGCTGGTGCTCTGCGCCGACAACGAGATCCTCGAACTGCGCGACACCGATCCGGTCGACCCGCGCCTGCGCTTCGCCGACACCTCGACCGCCAAGAACGTCAGCGGCAACTACCTGGCGTTGCGCAGCATCGCCGCCGCTCAGGCCCGTACCAAGGGCCGCGCAGTGCCGTCAATGTCGGCCGACCGCCTTGGCAACACCGCCAGGGCAGCGGGCGAACGGCTCCTCGGCTGGCTGGGCGACTGATTCCATAAACCTCGGGGAGCCACTACAGTTCCCCGCGTATGGACGAGCAGCCCCCGGTAACTCCGCCGACCGACGTTCCGCCGACGCCTCCCGTT
>JBEPVH010000268.1:0-3849 GCA_041691115.1 bacterium
CTATGATGCAGAGCGGCGGGCCGAGACGGCGTTCGAGGACGCGCGATGTGACGTCGAGCGCAGCCAGCTGCGAGTCGTCGATGTCCTCGAGTTCGTAGCGATGAATCCTGAAGAAGACCTCGCGATCTTCGGCAAGCGTGCGGTCAAACACGAGCAACGGCGACCCCGGAATGGCCAGGGCAGCCGATGCCTTTGATTCGATGAAGGCGCGCTGCAGGCGATATCCTGCACCGGGTACTCCCGCTGCCAGATCGTCATGTTCCTTGGCGGGATACGGCTCAGGAAGGGCGATGACGCCAGGAACTGAGGCCATGGCGGCTGTCAGCGTTGACTTGCCCACGCAGTTGGGGCCAAGCACGCCGATCCATCGCAGTTCCGCCATGGCCCCAGCATGCAGCAGCCAGGCCCACAGCGCCGCGCGTCGCGGTCACGAATCAGCCGAAAGCGCCCGAACAAGCCTCTCTAGAGAGTTGGCGATTCCGTGACGGGCCGCCAGCTGCTCGACCAGCGCCGCATCAGCAGGCCAGGTGTCGCGCCGGGCCTCGGGCATCGTGAACACGACGTCGCTGGACATGCCCACCACCTGTAGAGCGCGTTTGACGTAATCGGCATCCGCTTCGCGCAGTGCTCCGGCATCCAGCATTCCTTGAACCGATCCGTACTTGCGGATCAGGTCCGCCGCCTTCTTGGCACCGATCCCGGGTACGCCGGGGAGCCCGTCCGAAGGATCGCCCCGGAGGATCGCGAAGTCGGAATAGGCCCTGCCGGGAATCCCGTAGCGCTTCTCGATCTCCGCTTCGGTGATGACGGCGAGGCCGCCCTTCTCGGGGTAGAGGACGCGGACCCGAGGGTCCTCAACAAGCGCGAACAGATCCCGGTCGCCACTGAGGACCTCGACCGAGCCGGCGGTCTTCTCGGCGATCGCGGCGATGACGTCTTCCGCCTCGAGCCCCGCGATGCCCATGACGCTGACGCCAACGGCCGCCAAGCACTCCATGATGAGCGGCATCTGGCGATCCAGATCCGGCGGGATCGGCTCAGCCGTGCGGTGGGTCTTGTAGCTCGGCAGCAGATCTACCCGCCACTGTGGCCGCCAGTCCTCGTCAGTGGCCACCACAACGCGCTGGGGGCGCCGCTCGGTGACCCGGAAGGCGAGGTTGTCGATGAATCCGCGAATGGCGTTGACGGGCTTGCCGTCGGGCCCCTTCACCGACGAAGGCACGCCGTAGAAGGCGCGGAAGATGAGTGACGAGCCATCGACGAGCAGCCACTCGGGTGCCGGGTCCGAAGCCATGCTGTCTCCCCTGAACGGCGGCGAGTATTGCACGACGCGGCGCCACCCTCGATTCGCCCGTGGCGGCAATCGGAACGTGTCAGCTAGCGTGAGCATGATGAGTGGCAGATACCGCCCGGTCCATCCGGGGGACCTGGCAGCAAGCGTTGTTGACGCGGATCGACGCGTGTTCGACGCCGTCCAGCGCACCCGTACGCCGCGCCTGGACCGAGCAATCCGCACGCTGTCGCACTCCGCAGATCACTCGATGCTGTGGTCGGCATGCTCAGCAATTCTGGGCACTGCGGGCGGACCGCGAGGCCGGCACGCGGCGACACGCGGAATGCTTGCACTCGTCGCAGCGTCGGCCGTCGTCAACGGACCGTTGAAGTGGATATTCCGGCGGCCGCGACCGGGCCAGGAGATCATCCAATTGACGCGCGCCTTGCGGCGCATGCCGATTACCACGTCGTTTCCTTCCGGGCATGCCGCCTCGGCAGCGGCCTACGCAACGGGTGTCGCGGTCGAGTGGCCACAGGTGGCCCTGCCCATCGCCATCGCCGCTGCCGGTGTCGCGTACTCACGTGTGCACGTCGGCGTCCACTACCCCGGTGACGTTGTTGCCGGAGTCGCCATCGGCATCGCCGCCGGTGCTGCAACCGCCGCATGGTGGCCGGTGGCTCCCGACGCGTCGACGATCACACCCGAGGCCACATCAACGGTCGACCTCACGACCTCAGTCGTGGGCTTCGTTGTCAATGCAGGAGCGGGAACACCGCTGGATATGGCGGCGGTCGCCGCAGTGGCTCCGTCGGTGACGGTGCGTGTCGTCGAGGGCGATGCTCTGCCCGCTGCGATGCGCGACGAAGCAGCACGCGCCGATGTCCTCGGCGTGTGGGGCGGTGACGGTACCGTCGCCGCCGCCGCGACCGCTGTGATGGCTGCGAACAAGCCGCTGCTGGTCCTGCCCGGCGGCACCCTCAATCACTTTGCTCGTGATGTCGATGCGACGAGGAAGCGCGAAGCTACGGCGACCGCGCCCGTTGCCCGCGTCGACGTGGCAACCGCCGGTAATCGGGTGTTCCTCAACACCGCATCGGTCGGTCTTTACAGCGGCATCGTTCGCCGCCGGGAGCGGATGCAGAAGGTCATCGGTAAGTGGCCCGCCGCCGCCGTTGCGCTCGTCAAGTCATTGCGCCACGAGACGCCGCTGCACGTCGTCATCGACGGCAAGGAGGAACGTGTGTGGTGCGTGTTCGCAGGCAACGGCGAGTACGGCACCCGCGGTCTCGACCTGGCACGGCGCCACAGCCTTGACGACGGAACGCTCGACGTTCGCATTCTGTCGGCCGAGAAGCCGTTCAGCCGCACTCTGGCCGCACTCTTCGCCGCATTCGGACGGATCGATGCCTGCCCCGGCTATCGCCGCATGCTCCGTCCTCAGATCACTCTGGGCCTGCCCGCCGGAGCCCGTATGACACTGGACGGCGAGGAGATGGAAGCCCCGTCGACCCTGCGGCTTCGTGTTGAGCCCCGCGCATTGCGAGTAATCGTCGGGTCCTGACGCCGTCAGGCGGGGGTTGCTGCCTCGCCCATAGCAAGCGCGTTGTGGATGCGCTGAAAGGCCTGCGCCAAAACGCGAAGATCCGCAGCCACGGGACATCCCTTGCCGGTGATGAATTCACTGTCGGGATGGGCTTTCATGTAGGCATCCCGCGCCTCGAGGAGATCGGGAGTGCGCGCGACCGAGACAGTGCCGTCAGCTGCGGCGCGCATCAGACCGGGAAGAGCGTGACCAGCAAACATGGAAGGCTGCACGAGTCCAGGTGGGGCCACGGCGGAAAGTACCGTTGGCACATCAGCCCTGACCGCTGCGGCCAGCAGGGCTCGCGGATCGTTGAAGCCGGGGAGACGCTCGGCGGTTGCCATATTCAGCGTCGCGGCCACCGACATGATGCCCTCCTGGAACGCCTCCATCGGCGTCCCCGCGTCGACGCCTGTGCAGCCACGCATCGTCTTGCGCAGCAGTCGCGTGTTGCCGCGGGCGATGCGATGCGCTGTAGGTGCAGCGATGTCGGCGAGCGTGATCATCACGCGCGTCGCCTGCAACATCGAGCGGGCGAACTCCTCGCCGTATTCGCCAATCGGTGTCACTGCATGGTTCGAGATCCAGTAATGGTGCTTGGTGTCGACAGGTGCCCAGACGTGAGCGTCGAGGCTGCGTGACTCGCCGCGGATGGCGGGGAGTTCGCGGCCCAACGAACTGAACGCCAGGTAGGCCAGCCACTGGCGGCTCCAGTAGTAGTCGGCTGCCATCGAATCACCGCCGCTCATCTCCTTGCGCCAGCCCTCGGCACCCTCGGGGTAGGGATGGACCGCCGGAGCGACCTCGGGATGCACCACCACGGCACGGATGTCGGCGTCGGTCAACCGCTCAAGGCGGGCGGCGAAGTCATGGATGAGCGGCCCGTAGAACGTGCGGAGCTCAGACTTGATGGTGGGTGGAGCGGCCACGGCCGGACCACCAGACGGATAGGGGCAGCGCGGTCCCCCATCGTCAAGATCCACGCCCGGAT
>JBEPVH010000269.1:0-3848 GCA_041691115.1 bacterium
ACGAAGGCGTCAGCCTCGGTGTCCGTCATGACTTAGGAGGCCGATACCGGTGCAGCAGCCTCCGCCTTGACGGCATGACCACCGAACTGATTGCGCAGAGCGGCCACGAACTTGTTGCCGAAACCGTCGGGGAGACGGGACTGCTGACGCGCGATGAGCGAAAGCGCAATGACAGGGGCGGGCACGGCAAGCTCAAGCGCCTGTTCGACGGTCCAGCGACCCTCGCCGGTGTCGTCGACCCAGCCCTTGAGTGAATCCAGGTGTGGGTCGGCCTCGAATGCGCGTTCCGCGAGTTCGAGGAGCCACGAGCGCACAACGCTGCCCTGGTTCCAGAGATGCGCGATGGCATGGAGATCGAGGGTGCCGAAGTCCTTCTTGGCTTCGAGGATCGCAAAGCCTTCGGCGTATGCCTGCAGCATTCCGTACTCGATGCCGTTGTGCACCATCTTCACGTAGTTGCCCGAGCCCGTAGGGCCGACGTGCAGGAAACCGTCCGGCGGAGCCAGTGTTTCGAAGACGGGGCGGTGACGCTCAACTGTCGCCTTGTCACCGCCGACCATGAGGCAGTAACCGACTTCGAGGCCCCACACGCCGCCGGATGTACCGGCGTCGACGTAGTGAACGCCCTTGGCCTCGGCGACCTCGTTGCGGCGCAGTGTGTCCTGGAAGTTGGCGTTGCCACCATCAATGATCGTGTCGCCCGCGCTGAGAAGTCCGATGAGGTTGGTGAACGTCTCCTCGGTCACAGAGGCGGGAACCATCGTCCAGACGGTGCGAGGTGCTTCGAGCTTGCCAACCAGTTCATCGAGTGACGTCACGGCGACGGCACCCAGCAACTCGGCGGCGGCACGTGCCTCAGGGTTGGGGTCGAACGCGACGATGTCATGCGGACCGTCGCGGCGAAGACGATGGACCATGTTGGCGCCCATGCGCCCGAGGCCGACGAACCCGATCTTCATGAACGTGCAGCTCCTGCTGTGGTGCTCACCAAGCCGGTGAGGCGCTCGATACCGGCGACGACGTCGCCGGTGATATGGACTGAGATCACGCGTCTGTCGTGGCTGCGCAGCGATGCGAGGTCGCCGGCGGCCTGGGCGCGCTTGAGGATTGAGAACGAGAACTTCTGGTTGGGGATGGCGACATCCGTGGTGTCGTCTGCTGTGATCTGCAGGAACACACCTGTGTTGGGACCACCCTTGTGCAGTTGCCCCGTCGAATGCAGGAAGCGAGGGCCGAAGCCCAGGGTGGTGGCAACATGACGGTTGTCGCGGATAGAGCGACGCAGGTCCTGCAGTGCGGCCGTGGTGGCGTCATCGGGCGTGACGTACGCCATCGTCGCCACGTAGTCGCCCGGCCGAATCTGGTCGAGCAACGATGCCAGCGTGCCGCCGTACGACGTCAGTCCGTTGCTGTCGGTGGCTGCCTGCTCGGTGGGCAGCGAACCCGTCGACGTGAATGTCTCAAGCACGGCAGCAGTGTTGTCCTTGGACTCCTGGACGTTGGGCTCGTCGAACGGATCGATACCCAGCATGGATCCGGCGACTGCGGTCGCAAACTCCCAACGGAAGAATTCCGCAGCCAGGTCATACGCGTCCGAAAGTTCAAGGGTGAGGACGGGCTGGCGTCCCTGGCGCAGGGCTTCCACCCTGGCGTCGAAGTCCTTGTCGTCTCCGAGACGAAGAACGACGAAGAACCTGTCATCGCCGTAGTTGGAGGGATCACCCAACGGCTCAGAACCGATGGGAATGATGCCGCGGCCTTCCTTGCCCGTCGACTCGGCGATGAGTTGCTCGGCCCACAACGAGAAGTCGGCGATCTGCTGCGGCGCCAGAATCGTCACCTTGTCCCGCCCTGTGGCGTGGAGGTGGCCCATCGCGGTACCCAGGAAGAGGCCTGCGTTGAGGTCAAGCGGCATGCCCGCAGCGCAGTGCACACGCATAGCCGATGCACGGTCGAGGAGCGTTTTCACGTTGATGCCGGCGCAGGCTGCGGGCACCAATCCGAAGAACGACAGGGCCGAGTAGCGCCCGCCGATGTCGGCGGGATTGAGGAATGTGTCGCGGAACGCATTCTGTGACGCCAGGTCGGCGAGGTGCGAACCGGGATCCGTGATGGCGATGAAATGGCGCCCGGGGCTGGTAATGCCCGCGGCGTCGTAGAGCGACTTGAAGTGCGCGAAGTGCGATAGCGTCTCGATCGTCTTGCCCGACTTGCTGGCGACGAGAAAGAGCGTCTTATCCAGCTTGATGGCCTTGCCGACTGCCTCGATGGCACCCGGGTCGGTCGTGTCGAGAACGTGCAGGCGGGGTGACCCCTTCTGCTGTCCGAAGGAAGTGCGCCACACTTCGGGGCAGAGGGATGAACCGCCCATTCCCAGGAGCACGACATCGGCGATGCCGTCGTCGTGCAGCGAGGCGCTCAACGCTTCGAGGCGCGGCACGGCTGCGCGCATGGTGTCGAGGACGTCGAGCCAGCCGAGGCGGTTGGCGATGACCTTGGCGGCGTCCGCGTCACCCTTCTTCCAGAGGTCGGCGTCGCGCGCCCAGATGCGGCGCACCGTCTCGGCGCCGTGGCCGTCGCGCATGGCGTCGGCGACAACGGGGGACTCCGCACCAGCGAACCAGAAGGACTGCCGCGCCGGATGCGATCCGCGCATGGCGCTGACCTTCTGCGCCAGCCCGGCGATGAGCTGGTCGTATGAATCACTGAATGACTTCACGCCCGCGGCAAGAAGGTCGGCGGTGACAGTGTCCATGTCGACGCCGGCAACACCCAGTGCTGTCATCGTCGCGTGGGCGCCTGCGTAGTCGCTCTTCACGGTGTCGCCGTCGACGATACCGTGATCGCGGAAAGCGTCAACTGTCGCCGGAGGCATGGTGTCGACTGTGTCGGGGCCCACCAACGCTTCCGCATAGAGAACGTCGCGGTACGCGGGATTCTTCGCCGACGTCGATGCCCAGAGCGGGCGCTGCACGGCAGCACCGGCAGCGCGCAGCGCCGCGAAGCGCTCACCGCCGAACTCCTTCTCGAACAGCTCGTAGGCGAGCACGGCATTGGCAATTGCAGCCTTGCCCAGCAGGTCCTTGTTGCCTGCCTTTTCCAGCAGGGGATCGACGGCGGTGTCGACGCGCGATACAAAGAATGAAGCCACCGAGTGCACGTCGAGGCTCTTGCCCGCGGCGCGGCGCTCCTCGAGGCCGTCGATGTAGGCACCGATGACATCAGCGTGTGCCGACAGCGCAAAGATGAGAGTCACATTGATGTTGATCCCCGCCGCCAGCGAGCGGCGGATGGCGGGGATACCTTCGGGCGTCGCCGGAATCTTCACCATGAGGTTGGGCCTGTCGACCTGCGCCCACAGCCGTGCCGCCATGGCCACGGTGCCTTCGGTGTCATGTGCCAGTGCCGGGGGGACTTCGAGCGAGGCGAATCCGTCGGCACCGTTGGTGCGCTCCCAGACGGGGCGAAGGATGTCGCAGGCGCGCTGGATGTCGCTGACGGCGAGATCGAAGAACAGCGCATCGAGGTCGGTGGCACCGGCGTCGAGCAACTCGCCGATCTGCGTGTCGTAGTCGGCGCCCTCGGCGATCGCCTTCTGGAAGATCGTTGGATTGGACGTGAGGCCGGTGACGTTGGAGCTCTCGATGAGCTTGGCCAGGTCTCCGCCGGTGACGAGGTCACGGCTGATGTAATCGAGCCAGACCGACTGGCCACGCTCACCAAGTTGCTGCAGCGGATTCGCGGCCACGTCGTAGTCCTCCTGAGGGCGGACGCCGATTGTAGGTCCGTCGCTACTCGGGGACGGTCTGCGACCCGCAGGGCTCAGTCCATCTCGTGCGTATGGGCTG
>JBEPVH010000270.1:0-3826 GCA_041691115.1 bacterium
GCGCAACGCGGGCCTGGGGCGATGCATGCTCGAACTCGGCGTGGAGTGGGGCCGCGAGGCAGGACTGCCGCGTCTGCTCGTCCGGGTGGAGAGCGCCAACGCGGCGGCACGCCACCTCTATGAGCGCCTGGGATTCACCGTGACCGCCATGCCCGCCGATTCCGGCGATATCCGGATGGAACTGGATCTCTGACCCGGGCGGGGCGGCCGTGGCGGCCGGGCACCCTGTATCCTCGATCGCGATGAGTGACAGGAGGCCCATCGGCGTCTTCGACTCCGGCGTGGGCGGCCTCACCGTGATGCGTGAATTGCGCCGCCGTCTGCCCGGCGAGGAACTCATCTATCTCGCCGATCTGCTGCACTTCCCGTACGGCCCCCGGTACCAGCACGAGGTGCGCGACTTCGCTCTGCGCATCATCGAGCACCTGGCGACGTACGACACCAAGCTCGTTGTCATCGCCTGCAACACGGCGACGGCGGCAGCCCTCAACGCCGCGCGTGAGGTGTTCGACATCCCCATCGTCGGTGTCATCGCTCCCGGCGCGCAGGCGGCCGTCGACGCCACCATCAACGGCCGCGTCGCCGTCATCAGCACTGAGGGCACCCACGCCAGCCAGGAGTACGTGCATGCGCTGCGCGAGGCCAACCCCGGGGTGGGCGTGCTCAGCAAGGCGGCTCCCGACCTGGTGACCATCGTCGAAGACGGTGATGCCGATACACCGCGCGCCGACGCGGCACTGCGGCAGGTCCTCGAGGAGATCTTTGCGTGGGGCGCCGACACCCTGGTGCTGGGCTGCACGCACTACCCCTTGCTGCGCAACGCGCTGACGCGCGTCGCCGGTGACCGGCTCACCATCGTTGATTCGGCGGAGACGACGGCCGACAAGGTGGAACGCATCCTTGCTGTGAATCGCCTGGCGGCGGGGGAGGGCAGTGCGCGCGCACCGCGTCTGTTGGTGACGGCACAGCCCGAACAGTTCACGAAGGTGGCCCGACGCCTCTTCGGTGACGAGGTGGGCGAGCCCGAGTTGGCAGATCCGTTCGCCGGTTCTGCGGCCGCCTCCTCATGACCCCGACGGTGACCGATCTTCTGGCGCCGGTGGCTGCGGAACTGGAGGTCATTGAGCGGCGCCTGGTAACCGAACTCGACTCTGATTCAGCGCGGATGGCGGCGACGCTGCGGCCCATCGTCCTGGGGGGCGGCAAGCGCCTGCGTCCGGCGCTGGTGCTGCTCGCCGGACGGCTTGGCTCAGCCTCGGCAGAGGCGCTTGCCGATATCGCGACGGGCATCGAGTTCATCCACACAGCCACGCTGGTGCATGACGACGTCATCGACGAGTCGCCGACGCGCCGCGGCGTCACTGCTGTCCACGTTCGCGAGGGCCGTGCTGCCGCGATCGTCAGCGGCGACCACTATCTGGCCAAGGGGATCGGCCTCTGCGCCAAGGGAGGCGGAGCAGCCGTCGCGAAGCGCGTCGCACAGACTGTCATGACCATCTGCAGCGGCGAACTCGATGCCATGAGCCGCAGCGGCGACCTCGGGCTGTCCCTCGCCGAATACGAGACGGCCATCGAGCGCAAGACAGCCGTTCTCACCGAACTGTGCTGCTACGCCGCCGGCGTCGTGGCCGGGCTGGACGCCAGACATCTCGACGCCCTGGCCGGGTTCGGCCACGACCTGGGCATGGCCTTCCAGGTGGCCGACGATCTCTTCGACTACATCGCCGACAGCGGCGACGTCGGCAAGCCCGTCGGTGCCGACCTGGCTCAGGGCACTGTCACCCTGCCCCTCATCCTGGCTCTAGAGGATGCCGCGGTCGGCAGCCGCATACGCGACGAGTTGGAGGGGGGAGGCGACGTCGCCGAAGTCGTCACGCTGGTTCGCGCCTCGAACGGCGTGGCTCGTGCCCGCGCCCGAGCCGACGAATTCGCCGAGTCGGCGCGACGGCATCTCGCCGTTTTCGGCGACGGGCCGGATGTCGCCAACCTCGCCGCAATCGCGTCATATGTGGTACGGCGCAGCTCGTAGCCCGGACACAAAGAAGCGCCGGCAGCGTTACCGCCACCGGCGCCGGGGATGGGCATTGCCCTGTGCCTCACGACCGACGATGCGGAGGCAAAGCTCGCGATTGTGAACCCGTGACACGGACATCCCACGGACAATCGCGCTTTTCAGACAGCTCCCCAGCGCTCCAATTCACGGCGGAAGGTCCATCCCCACATGCCGAGTAACGATGTGGCCGCGACAAGACCCAGCGCCTCGGCGATCGTCGCCGCCAATGTCATCGACGACGGCGTCGATGCCGTCACCGTGACCAGCCGCGCCACGTCGACCAACGCCAGCAGCAAAACGATGATCAGGGCGATCCGCACCGACGTGTACTCGGCCCGCAGCCCAGCACGCAGTTCGGTCACCGACATGCTGTCGGCATCCCCCCTGCCGGCGGGCGGCTCCGGCGCGTCACGGCGCAGCCGGAAGACGGCGATGGCGAAGAACACTGCAGCTGCCCATCCCGGCCAGGCGGTGGCCGCTGTGGAGCCGTCGGCGAGGATCCGGGCGATGGGGTTGATGCCCTCGCCCCGGCCCTCCGCGGCCGCATAGGTGCGGTGCAGCGCATCCAGTCCCAGAGCCGCCCCGGCCGCGGCGATGAGCGTCACGGCGACGATGGCGGCACGCAGCGGCATGCGCAGCTTATTGAGGAGGACGAGTTCGGCGAGGTGGTCGCTATGCCGGTGATCCGTCTCACCTGTCTCGATCCGCGACGCTCCCATGCCGTGGCATTCTAGTCGCGAACCACGCACCCATCATGAGCACACGCCGCACCACCCGTCCCGCACCACATCGCCTCCGGCTTGTGACGTACAACATCCTTCTCGGCGGCGCTCGTCGCGAGGAGTTGGTCACGTCGGTGCTGCGGCGCGCTGACGCTGACGTCATCGCCCTGCAAGAGGCGAGTGACGAACCGTTCGTCAGACGGCTGGCCAAGACCCTGGGCATGACGGCAGAGATCGGGCCACCGTCGGATAAGTCGGGTCTCAACGTGGCGCTGTTGTCGCGGCTGCCGATAGTGAGAGCAGTGAACCATCGCCATCCGGGCGTGATGTTGCGCAGCCACCTCGAAGTCGAGCTGGCGACGCGGGCCGGCGGCACCGAAAGTGTCGTCGTCCACGTGCTGCACCTCGCCGCGCGATTCGGTGAGCGAGCCAGTGGCGAAGCCCGCCGCATGCGCGAGCTGGATGCCATCCTGCCGCGCGTCACGGAAACCGCCGACACGCCGCATCTGATCACCGGCGACTTCAACGCGTTGGCGCCGGGTGACCCGGTGGCTGCTACTGCATTCTTTCGGCGCATGGCCGAACTGCGCCGCGCGCGCCTCGTCGTGCGCCAGGCCAACGGCCTCGTCGGTCCCCGTGTCGGACATGGGCTCGACGATGAGCTTGAGGCTGCCTGGCTGGCGGCGGGAATTGATCCGCGCCTCGAGGTCGGCATTCCGAAGTTGCCCTCGATTGTGGGCCCGTTGACGGCACTATTCCCGTCGAGCCGTCGCATCGACGCCGTACTCGGTGCGCGCATCGAGCGCTGGAGCGTGGCGCGTCTGGGTGAGCTCGGTTACGCCGACTGTTATCGCCGCAAGCATCCGCGGGCACGCGGATTCACCTGCGCGACATGGCTTCCTGCGGCCCGCATCGACTACGTCTTCGCATCGCCTGCCTTGGCGCCACATCTCGTGTCGTGCGACGTCATCGGTGACAGGACGTGGCCCGACTCTGAGGCTCATGTGGCATCTGATCACCTGCCCGTCGTCGCCGACTTCGGGCGTTAAAC
>JBEPVH010000271.1:0-3813 GCA_041691115.1 bacterium
AAGAGACAGGATCCATCCTCGCCAACTCGCTTCTTGTCCTGGGCCTCGCCTTCTTCTTTGGAGGGTTGCGCCACGGCGCACAGAAATTCGCCGGAGAGTCGCCCAAGCTCATCGGCATCATGACGTTGCTGGCTGTCGGCGCATTGGCGCTGCCGACGGCCGCCTCCGGTTTGCATACGCCTGCGGCATCGCACGGCCAGGAGTTGTCGGTGGCCGTTGCGATTCTCCTGCTCGTCGTGTTCGCCGCCACCGTCGTCTTCTCGCTGCGCTCGTCGGGGTTGACGGTGGCACGTGAGCCCGACAGCGAGGAGGAGGGCTGGCCGATGTGGCTCATCCTCGGGCTCCTCGGTCTTGCCGGCGCCGGCGCGGCCTTCGTTTCGGACTGGTTCGTCAACGCCCTGGTGCCGGCGACGGCGACCTTGGGTATCTCCGCTGGGTTCACCGGACTTGTCATCGTCGCCATCGCCGGCAACGCGGTCGAGAATGCCGTCGGGGTTCGCCTGGCGATTCAGAACCGCTGCGACCTCGCGGTCAGTTGCATCCTCAACAGTTCACTGCAGGTGGCGTTGGCGCTGATCCCGGCTCTTGTCCTCTTCTCGCTGCTGATCCCCGGCGGCCACCTCACGCTGATCCTGGCGCCGATGCTGGTACTGGCGCTGGGCCTCACCGCCGTCGTCTCCCTCTTCATCGTCTTCGACGAGGAGTCGACGTGGATTGAGGGAGTGGCTTTGATCGGGCTCTACACCATCATCGCCGCCAGCTTCTTGTGGGGCTGACCCTTAGGTCGCGTGCGCGGTCGGTTCTGGGGCGTCGATGTGCTCAAAGAAGTAGTACGCCAGCGTTGCCATCCAGATGCCCATGCACACGAATACATTCCACTGCGACAGCGGGATGGAGACAACCCACACGATGGTGCCGAGCGACATGCGCACACCGGCCTTCAGCGATTTCGGTGCAGCCATCGTCTCTGTCATGAGTTTGCGTGAGAAGGCTGTCAGCCAGATGGCCGTGAAGCTCAGCGAAATGCAGAGCATCTCGATGGAGTAGGCCGCAGCAGCGATATGAAGATTCTGCTCCTGGCCGAACGAGGCAGCAAAAACAGCAGTCGGGAAAGGCAGAAGCGCCACAAACATCAGCAACATCAGGTTGGCGTACAGAAACGGCCTGTCAATTCGCACCAGATGGCGGAACAGTGAGTGGTGATTCACCCACATGTTGCCAATGACGATAAATGACACGCCATACGCGAAGTAGTCCGGCCAGCGATCCAGCAGCGCCCGGAGCAACTGTCCGTCGGCGACCTGGGGCACGCGAATGCCGAGGACGAGGAGCGTCGCGGCAATGGTGAACACACCGTCGCTGAAAGCCTCGGTGCGCCCTCTGCCCATGTCGGCGGAATTCTAGTCGAGATTCCACGGCATCACGTGCACGACTCACTGATTCAGGCCGTTGCTGACATTGCTGAACACGTTGTTCACCTGCTGCCCGGCGATGCTGAGGATGACGATGACGACGACGGCGACGAGAACCAGGATGAGGGCGTACTCGACCATGCCCTGGCCGTCTTCGGGCGCCTCAGGATGGCGACGGAACGGCAGACGCGCGGCGAGGCGGCGGGCGGCGGCTGCAAGGCGCTTGAACGGGGTCATGCGGCGGTCCTCCAAACGGGTTGTGTGATCCAGGAACGCGCCACTCCCGCCAAACAGGACAGCTGTCCCGATCGGAGCCGGCTGGGCGTTACTCCTCCATGGCCGAATCCCCCTCTGCCTCCAAGGCGTCAGTAGGCTGCCCCCCTGAATGCCCACGGCCACGACGTATACGCCCGGCTCCGATGCGGACTTCGCAGCTCTCTACTCGGAGACCTATCCGCGACTCGTCAGGTCGGTGGCGGTAATGCTCGGCGACGTTGCCGAGGCGGAGGACGTCGTTCAGGATGCCTACGCACGGGCCTACGACGCCTGGCCGCGGTGGCATAACGACGCTCCCGCAGAAGCATGGCTCTGGCGCATCACCATGAACGTGGCCACGTCCCGAATCCGCTATCGCCGTCTGCGCGCAGCGGGCGAGATCGTCAAGCGCATCGGCAGACCACAGCAGACATCGCTGGACCCCGCCGTCGCCGGCACGCGCACCGATCTCGGAGCGGCGATGGCCAAGCTTCAACCGCGCGAGGCGGCAACGGTGGTGATGCGCCATGTGCACGGCTACAGCAACATTGAAATCGCTGCCGCGCTGGAGTGCGATGTGCGCACGGTGACGCGGCTGCTGGGGCGGGCCACCGAGCGGCTGCGCACCGAGTTGGGCGACGCCTGGCAGCATTCCGAGGCCGCGGGCAGCGGAGATGCGCAATGAGCGGCATCGACATGTTTGAGCAGCAACTCGGTAATGGGCTTCGCGCGCTGGCGGCGAGCATGCCCGCGCCCACAACGAATCCTGCGGCTGCGCGTTTCCGGACGCGGAAGCGGCAGTCGCGAGGCACCACCTTTGCCCTGCGGACGCTGCGCGGCAGTCTCACGACGGCAGCACTTGCCGCCGCCTGCCTCGGCATCATCACGCGGTCGGCTGATCCCGGCGTCTGGGGTCATCACATCAACACAGCCGCCGCCATCTGCCGCGATGATCTGGCCCACGGCAACGTCAGCGGCTGCATCAGTGCCGTCGTACACAACCAAGCGACGACGCCGGCAACGTCCAGCCCCTCGCCCACCCCAACGCCGACACCCGCCACCGCGTCACCGTCAGCGACGCCGGTGGGGCACATCCTCTTCCAGGACACCTTCGACCAGGACGCGCCCGGCGCCGCCCCGTCCGGCTGGCTCGGAGGTTCAAGCTACATCGTGACGCTCGACGGCGATGCGCACGTGGCGCGGTCAAGTGCGTCGCAAGCTTTCATGGTGGCGGGCAGCACAGCGTGGCGCGACTACGCCGTGGAGGTGTCAGCACAGCCGTTGACTCCGTCCTCAACGGTCGGGGTCATCGCCCGCTTCACGTCCACCGCCGACTTCTACGCGTGCGTTCTCAACGGCACTGAACTGCACCTGAAACACGTGGTGCACGGCAAAGCGGAGGCGCTGATACAGACGAGGGCTGCGGCAGCTGTGCAGGGCCAATGGACCACACTGCGCTTTGAGGTTCACGGCGATCAGATGAGTTGTTCGGAGGGGACGGCTGTCGTGCACTGGCAGGCGTCAACGAGCAGCGGTCGCATCGCCGTCATCACCATCGGCGCGGCGGAGGTCGATACGGTGACCGTCTACCGACTCTGAGACATCGCCTGACGCGCGTTGCGCGCCAGAACCGGAAGCGTCTCCAGCAACACTGCCGCCTCAGCCTCATCACGGCAATGACAAGCTGCCTGCCAGCGTTTGCCGGCAGTGTCGGCGTGCACCGTGGCGATCCGCAGCAGGCGTTGCACCGGCCCCACAACGCGGCGCACCGACTGCACCTTGTCCAAGGGCAGAACTGTCGTCTCAATCTGCAGGCGGCCGGTCCTGGCATACAGACGGGCGCCGTCGTGCCAGGCGGCGAGGCGGTAGTAGGAGAACGGTGCTTTCCATGCGGCACGAGCGGGTGGAGCGGAGCCGGGAGGCGGTGTGGCGTTGGCTCCGGGCATGACGTTGGCGAGCAGCCACTCTGCATGTTCACGCGTGGCCAGCGGGATGAGGGTGCGAGCCACCTGCTGGGCATCGCGATCGGCGCGGTGTGACACACGTTGCCGGGCAACGTCCACCTCAATGCGATACCAGCCAAACAGCCGCCAGACCACAGGCTCGACAAGGCGCACGGCCTGGATGCGCCCGAATGGGATGGTTT
>JBEPVH010000272.1:0-3811 GCA_041691115.1 bacterium
GAGTAGCTCAGCTCGGCGGAGGTGTCGTCGGCGGCGTGCCGCCCCCGCGCTGCAGCTTGGCCAAGTCTGACGCCGCGCGCCCGCCTGCCCCGTCCCACCACCAGAGCGTGTCCTTCGACCAGAAGAGGCCGGTCCTCGAGTCGAATTCGGCGCCTTCGGGCACGCCGCCGGGAGTTGCCGGGGGTGCGACGGGTGCCGGGGCGGTGACCGGTTGCGTGGCAGCCTTTTTGGTATTCGGCTTTGCGGCCGCCGGCTCGGCAGCGGCTGCGACAGGTTCGGGATCGGGTTCGGGTTCAGCAGGGGCTTCAACCGGTTCGCGATTGATCACGATGGGGTCGATCTCGGGAACGACCACGCGTTCCTTGGCGTCGGCGCGGGTGCCCGACAGCCATAGCCAGGTGCCGACACCGAGCAGAAGCAGGACAACGAACGTGAAGAGGGCGATTGTCTGCCCCGGGCTGAGGTCGCCTACTGTCATGTGAGGCATTGTCCCCGGCGCGAGCCGTTCTGGTGTGGTGCCGATGCAGGCGCAGTTCCGCGCTCTGAAAATTCGGCTGGAGCCGATGGCCAGGATTGAACTGGCGACCTACCGCTTACGAGGCGGTTGCTCTACCACTGAGCTACATCGGCGCGGCCGCGAAGCATATCCGGTCAGTCCATTCAAACCGCATCGCGTGGTGTCCGGATTGTCCGTGTCATGTCCGGGTTAGGGGCTTACTCTGACCGGCTCGCTAGCGAGAGGGAGCGAGCAAGGGAGAAGGGGACAGTGGATCTGGAGGGGGGACCGGGCGCGCCGGAAGGGGCGCGCCCGGGTTCGCTGCCAAGAGCAGCAGGGGTCCATTGGAACCTCAGCCGCATCTGCGTTGATGCTGCTGCGGCGCGCGTGTCGATGGAATCGACGGTGAAGCGCGCCGAGACGTTTGAACGGCAGTACCGCGGCCGCATTGCATCGCTGTCGGCAGCGCAACTCGCCGTTGCGTTGAAGCAGGTTGGTGAAATCGAGAATGACTTCTCGCGCGCCGCCAGCTACGCCGAACTGCGCCAGACCATCGGTGAGGGCGGTATCGAGACCAAGGGTCTCGTCAACCTGGTTGAGCGCACGGGCGAGACGCTTTCGAACCTGACCAGATTCGTTGGCCTCGAATGGCAGGCTATTGATCCTGCCACCGCCGAGCTGACGGCTTCAGCACGGGAGCTGACGCGGTATCGGCACTACCTCAAGCAGGTGACGGCCGAAGCGCCACACACCAGGTCAGAGGCCGAGGAGACCATGCTCGCAGCGCGCGAGACGGCGGCACAGAGCGAATGGCAGACGCTGCACGCCGACGTGCTCAGCCACATTTCCATTGATTTTGATCCGGGCACTGGGATGCGCGAGCACACGCTTGACGAGATGCTCTCCTACATCCATACGCCTGATCGCGCTGTCAGGCTTCGGGCGCTCGACGCCATCTACGACGCTCTTGAAGGACCGTCCACGATTCTTGCTCAGTCGTACAACGCCATCGTCGGCGACCGGCTCGCCATGGACCGCATCCGGAACTTCAGCAATCCCATGCAGAGCGCCAACATGACCAACGATCTGCCGGATGCTGTCGTGGATGCGCTGATGGACGGAGTAGCCGCGCGCTATCCGCTGGCGCAGCGCTGGTTCACCATCAAGGCCAAGGTGATGAACCTGCCCAAGCTGTCGCTTGCCGACCAGTACGCGCCGCTGGGGAAGTCACGGGAGATCGCCTTCAGTGACGGCTTCGATGTCTTCATGAAGGCGATGACGAAGTTCTCGCCGCGAGCGGCGCGGATGTTGCGCGATGCGGCAGTCGAGAATCGCATTGATGCCGAGCCGCGCAACGGCAAACGTGGCGGCGCCTTCTGCACGCCTGTGGCGGCGGGCGACGATCCCTTCGTTCTCATGAACTACACGGATTCAATTGATTCGGTGTTCACGCTGGCGCACGAACTGGGTCATGCGCTGCACTTCATCCTCGCCGGCAAGGCGCAGTCGCCGCAGGAGATGGGCACGGGCATGGCCATGGCCGAGATCGCATCCACATTCAACGAAATGCTGCTCTTCGACCATCTGCTGGCGGTGGAGACGGATCCCGCGTCGCGTGCAGCTCTGGTGGCGGGACGCCTCGAATCCGGATTTGCCACCGTGTTCCGTCAGACGATGATGTCGCGCTACGAGAAGCGCGCGTATGCGATGAAGGATCAGGACGGCGCCGTCGACGCCGACGGTTTGTCAAAGATCTGGTTCGAGGAGAACCAGCAGTACTACGGGAATTCGGTGGATCTGCCCGAGGGATACAAGCTCGGCTGGTCCTACATCCCGCACTTCATCGGCACGCGGTTCTACACCTACTCGTACTCGTTCGCGCACCTTGCGTCGCTTGCGTTGTATGCCACGTACCGCGCCGAAGGCCAGCCGTTCGTGGAGCGGTACCTGAACATGCTCTCCGCCGGCGGTTCGAAGACGCCCGAGGAGTTGCTGGGCAAACTCGGTATCGACATCACCGATCCCGCCTGGGTCAACAAGGGCTTCGCCGAGATGGAAAGAATGCTCGCCGTTGCCGAGGCCGAGTTCGGCGGATCCGGAACCTCAGCCGCCGCCTAACTCCGGGCTGAATCGCCGCTGTCACGATCTCGTGCCCGCGACCGATGTGCGGGTACATGCTTCCTAGACTGACCGCGTTCCCGTACGGAGGCGTGGTTGTGAAGGCTGGGTTGCGTCCGCGTCGAGGGCTCGGTGCCGTCGTGGCATTGGCGGCCGCCTGTCTCATCGGCTCGCAAACGCCTGTCACCGCTCACGCCGCGGCACCGCAGCAGGGCGGAGTGACTCTCGATCTTCACGGTGGTCTCCACACGTTCGGTGGTGCTGTCATCGACACCACCGGCGCACCGTGGTGGCCGGCGTGGGACATAGCTCGATCGCTGTCGGTTCTGCCTGACGGCTCAGGCGGCTGGGTGCTCGATGGCCTCGGCGGCATCCACGCATTCGGCACCGCACCCGCCATTACCGCGACCTCCTATTGGGGGAGCTGGGACATCGCGCGTGCCCTGGTGGTGACGCCCGATGAGACGGGCGCATACGTTCTTGACGCCTACGGCGGCGTCCACGCGACGGGCACGGCACCGGCTCTGCCCGGCGCTCCCTACTTCGGCTGGGACATCGCACGCGGCCTCGAAGTGCACTACGACGGCGGCGGAATTCCCGACGGCGGCTGGGTGCTCGACGGCTACGGCGGCGTGCATGCATTCGGTGCCGCACCGGCGTTCACGTCCCCGGCGTATTACGCAGGATTCTCCGTGTGGCGGCAGATTCACATGCCGGCCAGTGGCTCGCTCTACATCGTCGGTCAGTACGGCATCGTATCGGGCGTCGCCTCAGGGCTGGCGCCCGCCTGGTCCGGCTACGCCGACTGGGGCGGTGCCGATGTCATCCGCGACGAGGTTCTTCTCGATCCGACGTTCACACCCTTCAGCATGCAGCCCGCCTCGGTCAATGCCATCGAGGCATTCCGCATTGCACACACCGCGTCTGTCGGCATGGTGGCGCGCCCCGAATGCAATGTGCCTCGCTCAGTGCTCAAACCCGGCAAGGAGATCGTCGTTTCGCTCGCCTGCCAGGAGTTGAACGCCTTTGAGAACGGGCAGTTGGTCATCCGCACCTATGTCACCACGGGCAAACCGATTCTGCCGACGCCTCCCGGGCACTACTCGGTGTTGCGCAAGCAGCATCCCTTCCTCATGCGGTCATCCTGGGCATACGGCACCATCGGCTGGTACGCGCCGTCCTGGGTGCAGTGGGTGC
>JBEPVH010000273.1:0-3810 GCA_041691115.1 bacterium
GTCTCAGCACCCTGCGCAACCGCCACGTGACCGTGCGCGGGGCCAAGCTTCTCCTCTCATTCCGCGGCAAGGGAGGATCGCCGCACCGGATCGAGGTGGAGAATAGGCGCCTGGCTCGCGTCGTCCGGCGCTGCCAGGATCTTCCCGGCCAGCAACTGTTCTGCTACGTCGAAGATGGTCAGGTGCGGACGCTCGACTCGCAGGATGTCAATGACAGACTGCGCGAACTCACTGGCCTTGACATCAGCGCCAAGGACTTCCGCACCTGGGGTGGTTCCGTGGCCGCCATGAGTTTCCTCGAGGCCGCCGAGCGGCCGCAGTCGGCAACGGCGGCGGCCCGCGGCATCACCGCGGCTGCCAAGCACGTGGGCTCGGTCCTGAGGAACACGCCTGCTGTTGCCCGCCGCTCCTACATCCATCCCGCGGTCACTGACGCCTTCGCCAACGGCGACCTCCGTTCCGGTCCACGCAGCGCGTCGACTGTGCGCGGTCTGGCACGCCCCGAGGCAGAACTGCTCAGGCTGGTGCGTCGCGCGCGGCGCACCAGCAACGCAGGTACCAAGGCCGCCTGACGTCTCAGTCGGCGCGTCCTGTCTCCGCAGGCATCACGTGCTCCTGCGTATGACCGCTCAGATCTGCCTCCGTTGAGGCCTCGGATTCCAATGGCTTGTCCGGCCGCACGCCCGGCTTTCCGGGAACCAGTTCAGCGTTCACAGCACCGCCGATCACAATGACCTGCGCAACGAAATACGCGTACGTCAGGGCCAGGAAGAAGAGTCCGAATGTCGCCCCGTAGGTGCTGAAACCGTGCTGCACCCTGAAGTACAGGGGAAACAGCAGGGTGAGCGCCTCGAAGGCAATGCCGGCAGCGATGCCGCCCGGCAGCGCGCCACGCAGCCCGATGTGGCGGTTCGGCGTGACGTAGTAGATGACAGTAAAGAGAGCTATGCCATCAACGGTGCCGAGGGTGGCCTGCATGAGCAGGGCCATCGGCCCCGACGTCATGAACCCGGGCATTCCGGGGATGCGGCCCGTCAGAGGCACCAGGGACGATGACATCACAGCTGCCACGACAAGCACGGCGAAGATGAGGACCATCCCTGTCGCCATGAGCTTCTGCGACACGAATCCGCGAGGCTTGCACGGCACCAGCGCATCGAGGGCCTGGTCAATCGACCCGAAGAGGGCCGAGCCGCTCCAGATCAGACCGAGGAACGAAACAACGGCCAGGATTCCCACCGACTTTCCCGCGGAATGCAGTGCCTCGGTGATGAGTGCGCTGTTGTCGCCGGGCAGGATCGACGACATCGTCTTGTCGATATGCCCTGTGTCACCGCCGAGTATGAGTCCGGCGAATGCCGTCATGACAAGCGCCATGGGGAAGAAGCAGAAGAGGATGTTCCATGCCACAGCGGTCGCCCACGTCGGGCCGTTGCCGCCCATGTAGCGCTTGAGCACGCGCACAACAAGCGACTTCTCAAGGCGTGTTCGAGCCGCCTGAATGTTCATGCAACCATCGTAAAAGGGCTGTACCGCCGGTGTCAGGCCGGGCGCTTGCCCGACGTCACGAACATCCCGGCGGCAACAACAAGTGCCGCCACTCCGGACACCAGCAACGGGACGTGGCCGTTGTCACCCCATGCAAGTCCCGCCCAAATTCCAGCGATGAGGACGCCAAAACCTGAGATTCCCTGGTAGAAACCCTGCGCCGACCCCTGTCGTCCCGAGCCTGCCAAACGTGACATCCACGTCTTGCCGACGCCGTCGGTGCAGGCTGCAAAGATGCCGTAGAGCGGCAGCAGGACAAAAGCGGCTGCCGCTGATGTCGCCAATCCGAGACCCGCGTAAGCAATGGCGAAGAAGACGAGGCCGAAAGCGAAGACACGCGGCGGCGCCAGGCGATCGCTGAGGCTTCCCGCGGGATACGACGCCATAGACGCCACAAAGTTGTAGAGCACGTACGCGAGGATCACGCCGTCGACTCCGGCACCGAGCTGGGACACGCGCAACAGCAAGAGCGAGTCGGGAAAGTTGATGAGCGCAAAGACGGCGAGCAGGGCAAGGGCGCGCCAGAAAGCGCTGGACAGGCCCGTGGCATCAACATCGCCCGCGGCTGCGGTGGCGCGCGCGGTCGCGGTTTCGCGGACCGCCGCCACCAGCACCACCGACAGCACGGCCGGGACCAACGCGATGAGGAAGAGCGGGCGAAGGTCCGATCGGTTGGACAGCAGGTGGTAACCGCCGAGTGCCAGCAGTGGGCCGATCACAGCCCCCATCGTGTCGGCGGCGCGGTGAAAGCCGAAGACCTTGCCGCGTGACTGCGGATCAACGCCCGTCACCAGGAGGGCGTCGCGAGGGGCTCCTCGCATCCCCTTGCCGACACGATCCACGGCACGGCCTGCCAGAACCACCGGCCACGCGGTGGCGGCGGCGACCAGGACCTTGCCAACAGCCGCCAGCCCATAGCCGAGACCGATCAGCGGGCGCCGCGCCATGCGATCGGCGAGGCGTCCCGACACCAGCTTGGTCACCGCGGCCACCGCCTCGGCCACGCCCTCGACGGCGCCGATGACGACGGCAGGTGCGCCCAACTGGACGGAGAGGTACAGCGGCAGGAGCGGATACAGCAGATCTGAGGCCGCGTCCTGGAGCAGGGACACTCCCGAGAGCACGATGACGTTGCGGGTCAGCCAGTCAGGGCGCCTCATACCTAGAACCGACGCCGCCTGCCCATCCGCCCCGCCATCCTGCCCGCCCGCATTACCTGGCGCATGCCGCGGCCGCCGCGGCGGCCGCCCCGCATCCGTCGGTCGCCACGCCCGAAGCCACCTCGGCGCCACATCATGAAGAGGAGCGAGGCGGCCAAAGCCAGGCCTGTGAGCACTCCCGGATGGCTGATGAAGCGGAACATCCGTCCGATTATGGGGCCCCTGTATGACGTTCCCAGGAAGGGCTCAGGACACCTCGTACGGAGCCCCAAATTATGTCCGTGTTAATGTCCGCGCACTGTCCCTTGAACGTTCATACTGTCCGTCCATGGCCGACAAAAACCGCACGCTGAACGTGACGGGCAGGGGGGTCGACGGGGGCAACGGGCGAATCACGCTCGAGGGTCGCCGCTACATTACGAACGCGGAAATTCCGACGTTCCCACTCTTCGCGGCGCTCATGGCCATGCATCCGGCCGGAGACCACCACGACGAATGGGCGGAATCTGGTCGCGGACCCCGCCGCAAGTCCGGCATCCGGCCCGACGCACTTCCGTAATCGGGGCTAGCCCCAGCCGACGGAACGCGCCATGATGGGTCCTGTGGACGACGTCGTACCCCATCCGGTTCCCGTAGCGGAACTGCCTCCCCTTAAGAACGAGAAGCTCGCCATCGGGGTGATCTCGGTGGGTGGGATCTTCGGCGGCATCGTGGCGGCGATCAGTGCCGTGGTCGGCATCGTTCTCGGTGCCATCGTCGCCGTGCTGTCAGTGGTCCTCGGCCTCATCGGCCTGCTCGCCGTGCCCGCCGCCATCGTCTTCGGAATCGTCGTGATCATCAAGGCGATCACCGGACACAACTAGCGGTTCAGCGCAGGCCCTTGCTAACGCAGCCAACCAGGTTGGTCACGCCGATGACCACGTGGGTGCCGGGAATGACCCGCTGTTCGCGAGCCTCGCCAGGCACGTTGATTCCATCAAGGGTGTAGCGCCCCGGTTCGAGATCAAAACGGGTCCACCTCGCGCCATCGTCGCCGGTATAGGGCGTGCCCTGGTGGCGTGTCCCCAACTCATCGACCACGACGACAGGGCACGCCCTATAC
>JBEPVH010000274.1:0-3788 GCA_041691115.1 bacterium
GGTCCGCAGGGCTGCCGATGCGCCGCAGTTGAGGAACGACTTGTCGATCTTGTCGGTCTGGCCCGTCGACAGATCCACGTAAAGGTCACGGGGAATCGAGAGCATCGTCACCGTCTTGGCGACGGGATCGACACGGGCGAGGATCATCGACTGCGTCAGCACAGGGCCACCGTCGAACTTGGCGTCGTTGTCGGAGCCGAGCAGCAGCATCGTGAAGGGCTGGTCGGGTGCCGGTGCCGCCTGCGCCGTCGACTGTGGCTTTCCGCTCGACGCTGGTGCAACGGTGCCCTGGCCGAAGATTCCCATGGCGTCGGTGAAGGCGTGCCAGTAGTACGCCCCGGCGCCACCGAGTCCGGAGACGGTGAATCCGAGGAACACAAGAAACACACGGAGCACGCGGCGGCGCGTCCGTCGTGGTGGTGCCGCCGCGCTGCGTCTCTGGCGGCGCGCGGGGGGCTGTTGCTCCACGTGGCTTTCCTCGGGGGCGCTCGCCGCAGCCTGTTCAGCCGCGTGGCGCCATGGACCGTCCGCGTCCGATGGTACGTAAACGCCGCGAACGGCCCGCAGGGTTGGGGCGGCCGCCACGGCTACACTCGCGACGCCATGACGCCCACCGCCGAACTCGCCAGCCGTCTCCTCGAAGGGGATGTGAGAGCGCTGGCTCGTGGCATTCGCCTGGTGGAGGATCGTGATCCTGCTGCCCGCGACCTGCTTCTGGCGGTCCGGGGCCACTCCGGTGCCCACGTCGTCGGCATCACGGGGCCTCCGGGCTCGGGCAAGAGCACCCTCTGCGACCTCGTCATCGAGAGATGGCGCGCCGCCGGCCACTCAGTCGGCGTCATCGCCGTCGATCCCTCGTCGCCGTTCTCGGGCGGCGCCATCCTCGGTGACCGCATCCGCATGCAGCGCCACTCCGGCGACCGCGGTGTCTACATCCGCTCCATGGCCGCCCGGGGCCACCTCGGTGGTCTTGCGTGGGCGGCGCGTGACGCTGTGCGCCTTCTCGAAGCCTCGGGCAAGGACAGATGCCTGCTGGAGACCGTCGGTGTCGGCCAGTCCGAACTCGAGGTGATGCAGGCCGCGGATACGACTGTCGTGGTGACGACACCCTCGTCCGGCGACGCCGTGCAGATCATCAAGGCGGGGATCCTCGAGATCGCCGACATCTTCGTGGTCAACAAGGCGGACCAGACGGGCGCCGCCAGGGTGGCCAAGGAACTCCGCGAAATGGTCCACCACGCACGGCACTCCACAGCCTCACCCCATGCCCGCTACAGCCACGGCGAGTGGGAGCCGCCTGTCATCCTCACTCAGGCTTCGATCGGCGACAAGGTGGATGAATTGGTGGATGCCATCGAGCGCCACCGCGAAATGCTGGTCTCCACAGGCGAGCTGGAGCGCCGCCACACGTCACAGCTGAGGGCCGAGGTAGAGGCCATAGTGATCGAGCGCGCATCCGAACGCGCCAGGAAGATGCTCTCGGGCGAGACAATGGCAGCAGAGCTGAGCGGCGACCCCCGGTCCGTTGACCCCCATCGCCTCGCCGACCAGATCCTCTCCGACAACGACACGGGAGCCACCTCCTGATGGCCCAGACACTTCCCCGCCGCACCGGCGTCTCCGACGGAGCCCCGCCGATTCCGCCCGACACCCTGGGCGGCATTCCCCTCAAGACCGTCTACGGACCTGAGGACTCGGCGGCGCGCGATGTTCCCACCGAGATTGCAGCCCCGGGTGAGTACCCCTATACCCGTGGTATTCACGAGTCGGGGTATCGCGGCAAGGTCTTCACCATGCGCCAGTTCGCCGGCTTCGGCTCGGCGGACCAGACCAACGAGCGCTACCGCATGCTCCTGGCGTCGGGCCAGACGGGACTGTCCGTTGCGTTCGACATGCCGACGCTCATGGGCCACGACTCCGACGCACCGGAATCGCTGGGCGAGGTCGGCCGTTGCGGCGTTGCCGTCGACTCCATTGAGGACATGCTGACGCTGTTCAACGGCATCGACCTCGGCACCGTGACGACGTCGATGACGATCAACTCACCTGCTGCCATTTCCTTCGCGCAGTACCTGGTGGTGGCCGAGGAGCAGGGCGTCACCTTCGACCGTCTCGGCGGCACCCTGCAGAACGACATCCTCAAGGAATACATCGCGCAGAAGGAATTCATCTTCCCGGTGCAACCGTCGATGCGACTGGTCACCGATGTGATCGTCTTCTGCGCGCAGAACGTGCCACGCTGGCATCCCGTCTCGGTCAGCGGGTATCACATCCGCGAAGCAGGCAGTACCGCGGCACAGGAGCTGGCGTTCACGCTCGCCGACGGCTTTGCCTACGTCGAGTACGCCATCGCCGCAGGTCTCGATGTCGACGAGTTCGCGCCGCGTCTCTCGTTCTTCTTCAACTCCCACATCGATTTCTTCGAAGAGATCGCCAAGTACCGCGCCGCCCGCCGCATCTGGGCGCGCCACATGCGCGAGAAGTACGGAGCCAAGGACGAGCGCTCGCTCAAGCTCAAGTTCCACACCCAGACCGCCGGTTGCTCGCTGACTGCACAGCAGATCGAGAACAACATCGCGCGCACCGCCTTCGAGGCGATGGCAGGTGTGCTCGGCGGCACCAACTCGCTGCACACCAACTCGATGGACGAGGTGCTGGCGCTGCCCACCGCCAAGGCGGCGCAGATCGCTTTGCGCACGCAGCAGATCCTGGCGTACGAGACGGGTGTCACCTCCACCGTCGATCCTCTCGCCGGCTCGTACTTCGTAGAGGCACTCACCGACGAGATGGAGAAGGCGGCCGAGGAATACTTCGCGGCCATCGAGGAGCGGGGCGGCATCGTCGCCGCCATCGACGAGGGCTTCCCGCAGCGCGAGATCGCCGATGCGGCCTTCCGCTACCAGAACCAGCTGGAATCTGGTGAGCGCGTCATCGTCGGCATCAATGCCTACACGGATTCCGAGGACAACACACAGCCGCCGACGCTGGTGATCGACCGCAATGTCGAGCCGCAGCAGAACGCAGCCCTCAAGAAGCTGCGCGAGGGCCGCGACAACACCTCGGTGGAGAACCGCCTGGCGGAACTCCAGGCAGTTGCCAAGACGAACGACAACATCATCCCTGCCATGCTGGACGCCGTCCGCGCCCGGGCGACCGAGGGCGAGATCATCACAGCCCTCAAGGATGTGTTCGGAATCTTCCGAGAGACGCCAGTCTTCTAGCCCTCGGCCTTCTGCCTACGGAATCGTCGACAGGTTGCCGCAGCTGAACTTCGAGAGTGCCTCGAAAGCCGGGCCAACGGACGAGCCGTTCTCTGATACGGGAGTAGACGTCCCGGCCGCTAGAGCCGGCGCCGCACCGGACAGGTCGAGCGTGAAGGTGCTCGCGTATCCCGTGTAGGTCGTTCCGTCGCTGCTGCCGACGGTGAACACCGTGATGCCCGCACCCGGCGTGACGCAGGCGAGTCCTTCTGCGTAGGTCAGGCTGGCTCCGATCGGGAACGCCGGCGGCACACCATTGAGCGTGACGCGCTGCAGTTGGCAGTTGCGAAACACGTAGAAACTGATGAGGTCGGTCGATGCGCCCGAACCAACCTTTACCCAGGCTTCCTCGGTGGCATCGCCGTCAACTTTGGCTCCGCCGACGGCTGCCATTGCCGGCCCCGAGCCAACGATGACCTGGTCGTCGAAACCGGCTCCAGCGATGGCGCCGCGGGCATGCCATGAGCCCGCGATCTGATAGACGGACAGCACGTCGGGGGTCCCATCGCCGTCGAAGTCGACCGGAGC
>JBEPVH010000275.1:0-3783 GCA_041691115.1 bacterium
GCCTTGGGGGTTTGCTGCGTCTGGCTTGTTTGTGACGTACCGGAGGGGGCGTTAGACGGCGGAGAAGAAACGGGTGTTTCCACGGATTTTCCTCGTACGTTGCTGGGACGGGCGCTGCATCGACTACGGAGACGGCGCCCCGGATCGGGAGTCCACCCGACCACTGTCCGACGATTGCTCGACCCCCCAATTATCCCACATCTTGGGGGTGGTCCGCCCGGGAGCCCCCACATCTTGATACGGGTACGTGACGGCGTCAAGGGGGTAAGCCGATGAACATGCGGTCCGGGCGTGAGATCATGACCGAATGCCCCGTACCCCTGCTGAATCTCTCCGCCGTACCGCCATCCGAACCGGAATCTCGGTCGGCGCCGTCCTTTCGGTACGGGCGCTCTTCCGCCCCCTGCCCGCCGCCCGGCAGACCCGTCAGATCGTGGACTGGGAGCGGGTGAGGCGCCAAGCGCATGCGCGCACCGGTGAACGCGGTCCCCTGCGCGATGACCTCGAACGGGGCGCTCGCTACGACGGATTCGCGCGGGATCTGGCCTCCGGCATCGCCACCGTCGTCGGTGAAGAGGTCGTCAATTTCCCGCGCTACCGCTCGCTGGACAGACGTGGATTCATCAACAACAACCTGATCATTTCGCAGCGCGTGCTCGAACCGGTCCAGGAAATGCGCAACCAGATGCCGGACTCCCGTGCGTCAGAGATGTCGCGCGTCGTGTTGTCGCGCTACATGGGCGAGCTCTTCGGCTTTCTCTCAACGCGGGCGCTGGGGCAGTACGACCCGGTGCTCCGGCTTCGCCCCGGCGGCGACGGCAGCGAGACGACGTCGCTGTTCCTGGTCGAGAACAACCTCGAGGCGTTGGAACAGCAGTTCAACCTCGACGCTGATTCCCTGCGCCGCTGGCTGATCCTTCATGAGCAGACACACGCCTGGCAGTTCGAGGCGCACCCCTGGCTACTCGATCATCTGGCATCGATGATCCGCGACCTTGTGCTGTCCGGCATGACCGACGGCGACGGCGCGCTCGTCGACTTGCCGTCATCCCGCGAGGTGGTGTCGCGACTTCCCGGAACCGTGCGCTCGCAACTGCGCGGCATGAGCCGCATTCAGGCGGTGATGTCGGTGCTCGAGGGTTATGCCGACTTCGTGATGCATCGCACGGGCAGCGCCCAGATCAAGAATTACGAGACGCTGCAAAAGGCTTTCGCGCAACGGCGTAAGCAGCGGACCACTGTGGAACGCATGGTCATTGTCGTCACCGGAATGCGCGTCAAAATGCGCCAGTACGAGGTGGGGGAACGCTGGGCTTCGGCGGTGGCCGATAAGGCAGGCCTCGACGTTCTCAACCGGGTGTGGCTGGGCCCGGCCCAAATGCCCTCACTGCTTGAACTACGTGAGCCCGAACGCTGGCTCAAACGGGTGGGCTGACGCTCAGCCGAGTCCGTCGTAGCCGGCGGTCGAACGGACCTGGGGCAGGATGACGCGGGGCGGCGATGCGATGCAGATGACCTCGGGGAACAGCAGCTTGGTTTGCGGCTGGACAATAAGACGCGAGGTCACCCGAACCCTTCTGCCGTCGAGGCGAGACTGTGGTGCGGCGGTGGGTACGTCTTCAATCATGGCGGGGGAAGTGCTGACGTCGCGCGTCAGGCCGGGCGACGCGTCAGGCGTTTCGATGCCGCGCATGCGGGCACGCAGAGCTTCGCGCTCGATGACGCGGTCCTTGCGGACGTCCTGACGCTGTATCGAGGCATCGCGGAGGAAGGGAATCTTCTGGAATACCCACTCAAAGCCATGCTCGGCAAGCTTGGTGGCGAACGGCAGAGCGGTCACGAGAGCGAAGGGCAGAACCTGCTGGGTCCACAGCGAGTCAGTGCCGCCGATGAAGTCGAGCACCGACTTGGCGGGGCCCGGCAGATGCTCGGCTATCCCCGGTGTCGGGATGACGGCGACGGCGAGGGCGGTGAGGAGAACTCCCGCGTGCTTCCACCACGGCATGCCCACGTAACGGCTGAGAGCACTGTTGATCGGCGCCATGAGGCGGGGGAACTTCTTCTCGAGGTACGTGCCTGCCTTGGCGAGGCCCTGGCCGAGCCACGGCTGCGAGGCCGCGAGACCCAGGACGACGATGGCCGGCGGGCAGAACATCACCGCCAGCGCCACCAGCGGTCCGTAGACCACGAGGCGTGCCAGTGTGTCGGCCGCAATCAGCTTGATTCTGTCGTTCTTGGACATCGCGGCCGGATCATAGACGGACGAGGCCAGGGCGTATGGCGCGTTTGACGCCCTGCCCTGGCCACCGCCTCTATCTATGGAGTCATTCGGCCGGGCGAGCCGGGATGGGACAGCTGACGCCGGTGCCCTTGAGGCCGCAGTAGCCATGGGGGACCTTCGACAGGTATTGCTGGTGGTAGTCCTCGGCGAAGTAGAACTCGGGGTTCTCGACCACCTCGGTGGTGATGGCACCGAATCCCTTGGCCCCGAGGCGCTCGGTGAACATGGCGAGGCTGGCTGTCGCTGCCGTCTGCTGCGTCGCGGTGGTGGTGCCGATAAAGGAGCGGTACTGGGTGCCCTGATCGTTGCCCTGGCGCATGCCCTGGGTCGGGTCATGCGCTTCCCAGAAGAGGGTCAGCAGGGTCTCGAACGACGTGACTGCGGGGTCGTAAACGACCTGAACCACCTCGGTGTGGCCCGTCTTGCCGCCGCAAACCTCGTCATAGGTCGGGTTGGGGGTGAAACCACCGGCGTAGCCGACGGCCGTCACAAAGACGCCGGGTGCCTCCCAGAAGGCGCGCTCGGCTCCCCAGAAACACCCCATGCCGAAGACTGCGACTTCCATTCCTGCCGGATACGGGGGCCCGATGGGCCTGCCGGACACGTGGTGGACCCCCGGTTCGAGAATGGCTGTGGTGCGGCCGGGAAGCGCTCGCTCCGCCGCCACCATCTGCGTCTTGTCACCAAACATCCCGAAGATCACTGTCTGCCTCCTGCCCGCCGTATCTGCCGCCCGTCGAAACGGTGTACCCGGCTCCGGCGCGGTTTACTCATCTTTCTTGTGGTGCAAGGCCGCTTGCGATGCCAGCCAGGCGGCCGAATCACGCTCATCCTGGTCGGTGTAGTCGGAAATCATCCCCAGGGTCATGCCGACAAGGATCGTGACCGCCACCAGAATCACAGGAATCCGGGCATACCACGGCACCTCCCACATGCCTATCCAGCAGACGGCAGCGGTCCCCGCGGCGAGAAGCCCGAGACCCACAAGGAGATCAGGGCGGGTCCGAACCCGGGCCCAGACGGCGGCCATCCACGGGCGCCGCGGTTCAAGGTCCGGGGTCTGAGCCATGAGTTCATCGTGGCACACGGCAACCCGGTTGACAGCAACGGATTCGTGGCTCACCGTCGCCGCCTGTGAAGACAGTCAGCGTCGGGGCCGGGCAGGGGTTCTACGGCGACACGCCGCGCGGCGCGATCGACGTCGCCCTCCACGGTGACGTCGAGTACATCTGCTGCGATGCCCTCGCCGAACTGACAGTCGCCATTCTCCAGAAGGAACGGATGCGCGACCCGGGATCCGGCGGCTTCACCCGCGACATCGCTGCCTTTGCCAAGGCCCTTCTGCCCGTCTGCCGGGAGCGCGGAATGCGCCTCATCACCAACGGCGGAGGCATGAATCCACTGGCCGGCGCGGCAGCCGTGGCGGCCGTGGCTCGTGACCTGGGCATGGACGACCTGCGCATCGGCGTCGTCACCGGCGACGACATGAGCGGGCGCCTCGA
>JBEPVH010000276.1:0-3776 GCA_041691115.1 bacterium
GGACAGCCGCGGCTTGTGTCGAGAACGTGGGTGGTGATCTGGCTCATGCGGGGACTCCCTCGTTGACGAGTTTTTCCAGCCGCAGGGCTGTGATCTTTTGCTGTTCGCCGATTGCGACCTGCCACTCGCGGGCGGGATCGTTGTCCATTCGCTGATCCATGATGAGGAGCATCTCCTCGGCGCGCTTGCCGGTGGCGCAGATGAGGAAGATGTGGCCGAAGCGCTCTTCGTAGGCGCGGTTTGCCTGTGCCAGGGCCTCAATGACGGAGTCCGGTGCTGCGGCGACAGCGCCCTGCTCCTGGGACGCCCACTGAGCCGTGGGTGCGAACTTCTCGCGGAGTGAGTCGACGTCACCGATCCGGGGATGGTGGTCGAAGGCCTCCCGCCAGTCGTCCTCGGTGAGTTGGGCCGCTTCGGTCTGCGCCGCATCTGTCAGCGCGTCGAGGCTGGCGAAGGGCCGTAGCCCCGCCATCGCCGTGGCCCACGTTGTTGATCCGCAGCAGCGCATCAGGGTGTCGATCGCCTCGTCGGCGCTCATGCCGTTGAGTGCGTCGAGACCGGTGCTCACGCAGGTCGCTCCTGCATCGCCCAGACGGCAGGTTTCCCGACGGCGCGGAAACGGGCCACCCCGCCGTCGGGAAAGATGTTGATACGGAGGTGGCTGAAGGGACCGCGCTCGAGAATCTCCCGGAACTGATGGACGGTGTCGGCCTCGAGCTTGGTGCGGTCCAGGATCACGCCCCAGTGCGCCGAACCTGTCGCCGACGCGTCGTCGGGAACGTACGTACCCTCAACCGACGCGGTGTCGGGGTAGTTGCCCTTGAAGTGAGTCGTGTCGATGATCAGGCCGTCGAGGACCGACGGCAAACCCAGTTTGATGATGGCCCAGTCATTGCCCGGGCCACGGCGCCGCCGCGTCTCCCAGCCATCACCCATGTTGATGGCCTTGTCGGGCAGGAGCATCTTGTGAGGCAGGCCATAGTGGGTGTCGCTGACGTCGAGGACGCGGGCGCCGTTGAGCACCGAGGCCACGTCGATGGGCTGGCCACGGGTCTGGAGCGCTGCCCAGTCGGGCATGGCCTCGCCGTAGACCCGCATACGGGCGACGCCGCCGTCAGGGAAGATGCTGAGGCGCACGTGGGTGTACGTTCGCGGGTCGGAGACGGCGAACTTGTTGCGGTGGCTGCCCCGCAGCGGCGACAGGCGGACCACCGGCTCCCAGACCTGGGCGTCCCAGTCCTCGACAGGGCCAGTGATGACGGCTCCCTCCACTGAGCACTTCTCGGGGTAGTTGCCCGTGAAGTGGTTGGTGTCCACCTCGATGCCGTTGATGACACCGGGGACGGCGAGCTTGACGACGCACCAGTCGTTGCCCGGCTCGCGGCGGCGGCGGGTCTCCCAGCCGTCCATCCATTTGCCGCGGTCGGTGAACTTGTCCTCGATGAAAACGCCCCGCCCGGGCTTGAGGAGATTCTCCTTCTCGGCGAAGAACTCATCGTTGGCGGCAACTGCGATGCCGCCCACCCTTTCCGCGGCAAGGTCGACCAGTGAGGTGAAGCCGGGTTCAACGTCCTGGGGCTCGGGCATCCCGCGGATGATAGACAGTGCGGGCGCTGGCCGAACCTGCCCTGGGCAAGGTCACTAGAATCGCGCCCCATGGCGTCTTCCATCTCCTCTGATAGTGGGGCGGGTACCGGTCTGGGCCGGCTGACCAGCTCGTCGTACGGCAAGGCCCGGGTGCGGATGGCGCATCTGGTGCGTGACCGTGGCCATCACTCCCTGGCCGACCTCACCGTCGATGTCCACATGGAGGGCGACTTCGGCGCTGTCCACTCGGGCGGCGACAACACCGACTTGCTGCCCACCGACACCATGAAGAACACTGTGTATGCGCTGGCGCGGGGCTCGCGCGGCGAGACGATCGAGGAGTTCGCCCGCCGCCTGGTGGTCCACTTCCTCGACCACTCGCCGCTGGCGCGCCGCATCTCGGTGGGTATCGAGCGCACGCCATGGTCACGTCTGGAGCGTGATGGCGAGCCGCATCCGTGGGCCTTCATTTCCGGCGGCAACGAACGCCGCACCACGCGTGTTGCCGGAGTTCGCGACGGCGACCTTATGACGACGTCGGGTGTGCGCGACCTTCGAGTGTTGAAGACCACCGAGTCGGCCTTCAAGGGATTCCTGCGGGATTCGTTCACGACGTTGCCCGAGACCGACGACCGCATCTTCGCGACGTCGATCACCGCGCGATGGGATTACTCGGTGACGCCGCGTGACTGGGATACTGCTTTCGCTGCTGCGCGAGGCGCGATTCTCGACGTCTTCGCCAACACCTTCTCTCCCTCGGTACAGAACACGGCTTACCTGATGGGCCAGGCAGTGCTCAGTGCCGTTCCCGAAGTGCGTGAGATTTCGCTGGAACTGCCCAACCTGCACTACCTGCCGTTTGATCTCACACGCTTCGGCAGCGAGGACACCGGCAACGTCTTCCATCCCGTGGACGAACCTTCGGGGCAGATCGCTGCCACGGTCACGCGCATGGAGCAGCCGGCGTGAAGCTGACCATGACTGTCAACGGCGACGAGCAGGCTGTTGATGGTGTGTGGCCGGGAGAATCGCTGCTCCACGTGCTGCGTGAGCGTTGCGGCCTCATCGGCTCCAAGAACGCGTGCGAGCAGGGCGAGTGCGGGTCGTGTTCCGTCTACCTCGACAACGAACTCGTCTGCGCGTGTCTGGTGTTGTGCGGCCAGGCGGAGGGGCGGTCCGTGCGAACAATCGAGTCGCTCGGTGACGGTCCGGAGCTTCATCCCATCCAGGAGGCGTTCGTCACCGCGGGTGCTGTGCAGTGCGGCTTCTGCACACCGGGACTGATCATGGCGACCCACGAACTGCTGGGTCGCAACGCGTCGCCAACCGAACTCGAGGTGCGCGAGGCGCTGGCCGGCAACCTCTGCCGCTGCACGGGTTACGAAAAGATTCTCGACGCCGTCCATGTCGCGGCAGCCGAACTCCGAGGTTCCTGACGTGGTCGCAGAACGCGTGATCATCGAAGGCTGCGCCATCGCCACCGTTGATTCGGTGGGGACCGAGTACGAGCAGGGCCACATCATCATTGACGGCGACGCCATCGTTTCGGTTGGTGCGGGCCCTGCGCCGGACGCCAACGGGATGCCCGTCAAGCGCATCGATGGCACCGGCAAACTGGCAACGCCGGGCCTCGTCAATACGCACCACCACCTCTATCAGTGGCTGACGCGCGGCTATGCGCCGCAGGGCACGCTGTTCGAGTGGCTCACCGAGCTGTATCCGATCTGGGCAACGATCGATGACACCATGCAGCGTGCCGGCACCCGTGCCGGGCTCGCAGCCCTTGCCCTCTCGGGATGTTCGACGTCCACGGACCACCACTATCTGTTCCCCAAGAACGGTGGCGACATGCTCGGCATCGAGGTCAAGGCGGCGCGCGACCTCGGCGTCCGCTTCCACCCCTGCCGCGGTTCTATGGATATCGGCAAGTCGAAGGGTGGCCTGCCGCCGGATGAGGTGGTCGAGGACCGCGACGACATTCTCGCCGCAACTGCTGAAGCCATCGACAAGCACCACGACGCATCGTTCAACTCGATGGTTCGCGTCGCTGTGGCGCCGTGTTCCCCCTTCTCGGTCAGCCGCGAGCTGCTCGTCGAGGCGGCGGAACTGGCGCGTACCCGGGGCGTTCGCATGCATACCCACCTCGCCGAAACCGACGACGAGGAGGCGTACTGCCTCGAGCGCATGGG
>JBEPVH010000277.1:0-3757 GCA_041691115.1 bacterium
GAGACAGGCCCAGGTGAGCGAGGCCGCCGAGCGCGACATGGCTCGCCAGCGTCTTGAGTGGGTTTTGCGCTCGCGGTTCGCGTGAGGGCAGCGGCCGGCATGCGCCGGGTCACGGCGAGGCAACTCCCGTACTCTTAGCGCATGCTGGCCCAGCGCGATCGTTCCAACACTCGTCGCAATCGCGGCAGAGCGCGATCCGACGCGCGGCGCTGGATTCTCCCGACTGTCGGAGCTCTGACGCCGGTCTGCTTGATCGTCGTCAACATCGCGGCGTTCATCGTTCATCAATTGCAGACGTTTCGGCTGATGATCGGCATCCTCGCGTTCGTCTCGGGGGTGATGCTCAACAGCTGGGCGGGGCTCGCTCTGTACCGTGGCATCAAAGCGCGGGCGCCGGACGCCCGCATGATTCATCAGCGCAACCACGATGTCCTGATCATCGGTGGTATGGGCGTAATCCTTCTGCTGGCAGCCGGCAACGCCTGGTTCTGCTACCAAGGCCTGGCGTCCGACAAGGATCTGCCCAACCTCTCGACCTTCCTGGTGGGCGTCGTCGCCATCCTCTTCCCGATCGGTTTGCGCGCCGTGGCCGAACGAATGTCGGGCGAAACAATTGCCGAGGATCTCTGAGCACCGATGAGCGGGGAAGCCCTCGTCGTAATCGCCGGTCCCGCGTCGGGGACACGGATCCCTGTGATGGCAGAACTCGTCATCGGCCGCGCCGAGGCGGGGGCGGGGAGCCTCGGCGATGACACAGCACTCTCGCGGCTGCACGCTCGCGTTGTCAATACAGGAACGGGTCTCACGATTGAGGATCTCGGCTCCAGCAACGGCACCGAGGTCAACGGGCATCGCATCTCGGCGGTGACCACACTCATCCCCGGTGACCGCATCACCGTCGGTACATCGACACTGCGCGTTGACGCGGCTACGGCAGTTGCCGCTGCGCGTCCGACATCGGAGGCAGCACCGCGCGCTGCTTCTGTCGCACCGTTCGAACCACCTGTCGTGCGTAAGCGCTCACCCGTTGTGTCGTCGCGCACCAATCTTGTCGTTGTGATCGCGGCGTTGGTGATCATCGCGGTGATCGTTGCCACACGCGGGACCGGCGGTGGTGGTGGTACGCCGTCGTCGCAGCATCTGACCCCGGGCGTTGACGGCACCGCGTATGTTGAATCGAACATCGCACTGCCCGGCCGCAACTCCATTCTCGCGATGCGGTATCACGGCGGTTCGTTCCGGCCCATGCAGGTCACCGAATACCTCACTGGCGGTGCGGGATCCGCCGACCTCGACGACCGCGGTGTCCTCGACGCCGACCAGCAGCTGATCACCAATGCCGACCACACTCTGCTGTTCGGTATCAACCAGGGCTCTGACACTGTGGCGGTGTTCCACATCGCGAACGACGGTGTTCTTACCCCTGTAAATGGGTCGCCGTTTGCCTCGGGAGGGACAGCGCCGGGATCGCTGGGTATCGCCGGCAAGATCCTCATCGTCGCCAACAAGGCTCACGACGGCGTCCGCGATCTCGCGGCAGTGAAGCCGAACTACACGACCATGCAGATCGACGGCGACGGCGCGTTGCACCCGACGGGCCACACCATCGAGGCGGAGCCGAAGGCGTCGCCGACGCAGGTCTACGTGGCGGCTGCGGGATCACTCGTGTTTGCCACCGAGGAATCGGGGACGACGCGCGCCTTCAAACTGGGGTCCGACGGCAGCCTCACCGAAGCGACGGGATCACCGTTGCCTCTGCCGGATTCGTTGTTCACGACCGGTCAACCGCGTCCGTCACCTGTGTGGCCCGCCGGCCTCTCGGTGAATCCGGCAGCGCCAATCCTCTATACGGGCGTCCCCAATTACAACAGCATCCTCACCATCGATTACACGGGCGATGGTGTGATGACCATCGACACCGGTGCCGCGGATCCCAAAGCGGTACTGCCGTGCTGGAGCGTCGTGTCGGCCGACGGAACCCGGCTCTACTTCGCCAATGCGGGCTCGGACAACATCTCGGTCTGGGATCTGAACGCCAATCCGCAGCAGCCTCAGTTGCTGCAGACGGTGCCGCTGAGGGGCGGTGGCAATCCCTGGAACCTCGTCATTGATCCCGGCGGAACTCTCATCTACATCATCACGCCTCGCCAGGTGGCCAGCCTGGTTCCCGGCGGGCAGGGCCAATTACTCCACACGCTTGCCATCGGCGGCGATGGCACGCTCACTGAGACAAGCGATTCGCCGGTGCCCTTGCCAGCGTCCTTGGACACTAATCCGATCGGCCTGGCAATCGCCCCGGCACGCTGACCAGTACCCGGTCTCTGCGGTAGGCTGGCGGCCGTGACCACTGGCAATGGAGACGCTCGCGTTCGCGAAGCGCACAAGGTACCCGACGGCCCGGCGCAGCTCGAAGTGGCGGCGGTGAGCGACAGGGGGACGGTACGCGACGAGAACCAGGACGGCTGGAGCATCGTGCCGCTGGCTCAGGTGGCGGGCTGCGCCATCCTCGTCGCCGACGGCATGGGTGGCCACGTGGGCGGCCGCGAGGCGGCGCATGCTGCGCTCATGGCGGCCAGCGACAGGCTGCGCGATGCGGCCGACCCTCATCTCGCTCTGGCACACGCCTTCGACGATGCCGACGCCGCCGTCGGCAGTGAACGCGAGGGCGGCACGATGAGCGGGACGACGTTGGTGGGCGCTGTCATCACGGAGTCGCGTGTGCGCGTTGCCAACATCGGTGACAGCCGGGCTTACGTTGTACGCGGCGAACATGTCGTGGTCGTGACCAACGATCACTCGTTGCTGGGTGAGCAGATGCGCAGTGGCCTGGCCGAGACATCGGCTCAGCTGGCGAGCCGCAACCTGCTCACGCGTGCCGTTACCGGCGACGGCGCGCCTGCGGACTTCTTCGACCTCTTCATGGAACCCGGCGATGTCCTGCTGCTGTGCAGCGATGGGTTCTGGGGCGTGCTCGATGACTCCGTCATACGCGACATCTTCACCACTGAAGAAACCTTGGCAGAGCAGGTAGAGCGCGGCTGCGATGCGGCGCTGGCCGCCGGATCACGCGACAACGTCACCGTCGTCGCCTGTCGCAGCTACTTGATCTGAATCCAGTCGCCGTCGATGGCCGTCTCGTCGCGAACCCACATGGTGACCTCGGACTTCACGACATCGACGTTGACGAGAACAACAGCGCGGATGGACGGGTCGTAGACCAGGCGCTTGTCGCCCTTGAGCGGCGGCTCCGCGACAACCTGACGCTGCCAGTTTGAGCCGTCCCATGTCCATGTCGTGGGCAGGGTCGCGATGTTGGCTGCGCCGGCGACCATGATGATTTCGTTGCGGTAGCCATCAAGGCAGGCTGAGGCTGCGCCTGCGGGCGGGGTGTTCGTGGGCTTGATTGCGCTCCAGCGTGTTCCGTTCCAGGCCAGCGTGTCCTTGTCCTTGACGACGCCGCCGAACTGAATGGTGCGGCCGCTCTTGGGGTCGTACGCAATACCGGCTTGAGAGTTGTAGAGCCATCCAACGGGGCCTGTCGCTTTGGCCCACGCTGTGCCGTTCCAGACGTAGCTGCCGTTGACGTGGGCCGACCCCTGTCCCTGGCCCTGTTGCTGACCCTGTTGCTGGCTGGCCTGGAGGAGCGTGCCGTCGTCGCCGTTGAGCAGCACCTGACCCTTGGCCCCGAATACGCCGACGTTGCCGCGATCGAGGTCGACCGGCGGCTGCGACTTGGGGATCTGGCTCCACGAGTGGC
>JBEPVH010000278.1:0-3741 GCA_041691115.1 bacterium
TCGCGACGCTCTGCTGAGTAAGTTCGCGTTCGACACCTACGCCGGTTACACCCTTAGTCAGTTCAAGCGCATTGAGTCGGGAATCCGCAATCGAGGGGTTCCGAAGTGGAAGCACGTCATGCACCTTCTCCGCCTCCTCATCTCAGGGACGGGTCTCATGCGTGAAGGATCTGTCGTTCTCGGTGTCGGCGAACACCGTGAGCGGCTTCTCGCGGTGAAGAGGGGCGAAGTCCCGTGGGACGACTGCGAGGCGTGGCGGCTGAGCCTGCACCGTGAATTCGAAGTGGCCCGCGACGCGAGTTCTTTGCCCGACCGGCCCGATGCTGAACGTGCCGACGCCTGGCTAATCTCTGTTCGCCGTCGTGCGGATGCCGGCGATCTCCCGCTGCCGCGGCATGGCCAGCCCTCGTTCAGTGCCTGGAGCGAATAGTGGAACTGCCCGCAGAACTCTCAACCATCGTCCAGCAGCATCCTCATCCGCTCATTTTTGCCACGGTGTCCGGCGCCCACCTGTACGGATTTGAATCTCCGGACTCAGACTGGGATCTGCGCGGATGCCACGTCCTGCCGGCGCGAGTTGTCGTGCGGCTCGCTGCGCCCGACAAGGCAGAGACATACGAAGTCATGGGCGATACCGAGGGTTTGGACCTGGACCTCGTTACCCACGACATCCGCAAGTTCATGCTCCTGCTGCTCAATCGCAACGGCTACGTTCTCGAGCAGCTTCTATCGCCCCTCGTCGTGCACACAACACCCATTCACGGTCGTCTTGTTGAGCTGTCACCGCAGTTGGTGACGCGCAACCATGCGCACCACTACAAGGGCTTCCTGGCAAACCAGGTGAAGGTGTTCGGCAAGGAGGCGACGGTCAAAGCCCTGCTGTATTGCTTTCGGGTGGCGCTGACGGGGATCCACCTCTTGGAGACTGGATCCCTCGAAGCGAACCTGGCAACCCTCACGGACCTCGGTTTGGCGCGCGACTTCCCGTACGTGGGGGAGCTCATCGTCGCTAAGAGATCAGGAGGGGAGCACGCAGTTCTCTCTGGAATTGTGTCTGGGGAAACGATCGCGGAGGATCTCCTGCGCCTCGAGGAGAGACTTCTCGCCGCCGCTGAAGCATCGACGCTGCAAGAAACACCAACCTGCCGGGATGAATTGGATGATTTGCTGGTGGAGGTCCGGCTCGGCAAATCTCCCCCTGTGTCGTGACCTCCCGTCCCTGTTGCGGCCCCGCGGCTTAGGATCGCGGCGATGTCAGACGTCGTGGTGACGGGCACCGACCAGCGGGCTGCATGGGACCTCGGGGTCATGCCGCCTGTCGAACAGGTGCGGCCGGGACTCTGGTCGATCCCGGTTCCCATTCCCAACAATCCGCTGCGCTACGTCCTGGTCTACGCGCTGGAGGCCGGCAACGGTATCTGTCTTGTCGACGCGGGCTGGAACACCGACTCAGCGTTCACTGCGCTGACCGAGGGGTTGAGCACCGCGGGCATGGCGCTCAGCGACGTTACTGCAGTTCTCGTGACGCACATACATCCCGATCACTACGGCTTGGCCGGCCGGGTCCGCGAAGCCTCGGGTGCCTGGGTGGGTTTGCATCCTGCCGATGCCGCGCTCATTCCGGGCCGCTACGGCGCCGGTATGGAGGAGGTGCTGCGCGCCATGCGCCGCCTCATGACCGACAACGGCGTGCCCGACGACGTGGTTCATGAGCTGAGTGACGCGTCGCTGGGAATCCGCGACTTCGTTGATGCCGTCGAACCCGACGTCATGCTCGAGGACGGCACCCGGGTCGACATCGAGGGAATCGATCTGACGGTGGTGCACACGCCGGGGCATTCGCCGGGGCACGTCTGTTTCTACGAAGCCGGCAACAAGCTGTTGCTCTCGGGCGACCATGTTCTGCCTCGTATCTCACCCTCGATATCTGTGCACGCGCAGCAGGTCGACAATCCGCTCGCCGACTTCCTCGACAGCCTGAAGCGTGTGGGCGCGCTGGACGTGACCGATGTGCTTCCTGCTCACCAATGGCGGTTCTCGCCACTTGATGTCCGGGTCGCCGAACTGCTCAGCCACCATGCCGAGCGCCTGGAGCAGACCCGCCAACTCATCGAGTCGACTCCCGAGGCGACATGCTGGGACATCACAGGACGCATGACGTGGTCGCGCCCGTGGGATGAGGTCCGCGGTTTCATGCGCCGTGCCGCCGTCGGCGAGACGCTGGCGCATCTTGTGCTGCTGGAGAGCCGGGGCACCATCGTCCGCGTTGCCGGACAACCTGTTCGCTGGCGGCTCGCCTAATCCAGACCGTCGCGGCCGGGTGCGCGTTTGCCGCGCGCCATGGCCTCGAACTGCTCGCGAGTCCATCCGGCCTGACTGATGATCGACTTGGTGGTGCCGTTTGCCAGCGGACGGCCCTTGGCCTCGGGGACGATGGCTATGTTGCCGCGATCGGGATGGACGTACTTGACGTGGCTGCCCTTCTGCGACTTGGCCTCGAAGCCATCGCGCATGAGCAGCTTCCCCATCTCTTTGGATGTCACCAGTGGCATCCGCCCCGAAAGACTCACCCCCGCCCACCCACCTGCAGCGTGTTGACGGCGACCACCGTGGTGTCCGCCGGAATCTCATCGTCGAAGTACAGCTCCAGTGCCTCCTGGAGGTTGGTGAGCGCCTCTGGGACCGTTGATCCCTCAGACGTCACTTCGACGTCAAGGCATCTGGCCACGTAGACGGCACCATCGCGGTACACGGCAGCAGTCAGGGTCGCCATGGGCTCGACAATAGGTGCAGGGGATGCCAACCGGGCAAGCGCGTCACGTCGCTGTCATGGCCTCGGCACGCGAATTCCCCGCGCGAACGGGGAATTCGGCACCTGACGAACGTATTAAGTGGCGTCGCGGCATGCTGTGAGCGCTCACAATGCCCCCATGCGACTGCTCCTCGCCGAGGATGATCAGGCCCTGCGCAGCGTGCTCGTCCGGGGACTCTCGGAGGAGGGCTACGTCGTTGACGCCGTGGCCAACGGTGAGGCAGCCCTGGCCCTGGCGCGTCGCCATGACTATGCGGCCGCCATCCTCGACTGGCGCATGCCGATCCTGTCGGGCATCGATGTTGTCAACGCTCTGCGCCGCGACAAGCGCCCCCTGCCCGTGCTCATGCTGACGGCACGCGACACCACTGCCGATCGCGTCACCGGCCTCGATGCCGGTGCCGACGACTACCTCGTCAAGCCCTTCGATATTGCAGAGCTCTTTGCCCGTTTGCGGGCGCTTCTGAGACGACCGCCACGCACGGGAGATCTGGTTCTCACGTGCGGACGCCTCACCTATGACGTGGCGCGCCACGACGTCGCCGTCGGTGAGACGCAGCTGTCGCTGACCGCCACCGAGCGCGGCATCCTCGAACTCCTGCTGCGCCGTATGCCGACCACTGTGACGCGCCGCGACATCGCCGACCATGTGTGGGATGACGTTCTCGACCCTATCGGCTCCAACACGATTGACGTCCATATGGCTCGCCTCCGCGCCAAGTTGAGTGGGTCCGGCATGCGCGTGGTCACCGTGCGCGGCACGGGGTTCCGCGCCGAGCCCACCTGATGCAAATCGGCGTCTTCGCCAAACGCAGAGCTCTCAAGGTCGCGCTCGCCACGACCACCATCGTTGCTGGGGCGCTGGTTGTCATCTGTCTGGTCATTGACGTGGCGGTGGTTCGCAACGAGATAGCACACGTTGACCAGCG
>JBEPVH010000279.1:0-3739 GCA_041691115.1 bacterium
CATGCGCGGCATGCGCAGGTCGGTGACCACAAGATCGGGCCGCTCCATCGCAATCGTGTCCATGGCCTCGACGCCATCGGAGGCGGTGACCACGGTGAACCCGTGGCTGGCAATCAGGAATTCGAGCATGTCCCTCATGTCGTCAGTGTCCTCGACCAGCAGGATGTGGGGCTGGGCGGACCGGGTGGTGTGCTGGGGCGTGGGGTGGAGGGTCATCTCCAGCGATTTGAGCAGACGTGTACCCGGTGCCGCGAGGACACCGCCTCAGGCGTCGAGAGGGTCGCTCACTGCGATCGCCAGCACGCCCAGCGTGGCGCCCAGCGCCAACGCCCGGAGCGGCCCGCGAAGCGGCTTGGGAGCCACCAGCGAGAGCACCGTCGCCACAGCTCCACCCACCGGCAGGTCGCCGGCACGGAAGGCCGTCGTCCCGATCCTCTGTGTCCAGATTCCGGAATCGCGCTGGTGGATCCGCTGGGTCACGACCACGCCCGCGGCCAGGCCTCCGATGAAGGAACTGCGCCGGACCAGACGTCGGAAATTCATGGGCGGAGTGATACCACGGCGGCGCAGGCGCTGACGCGTCAGCCGGGGATGGCCGGGGCACAATGTCGCGGTGACCGATTTCGTGATCCCCACCGCCCCGCGCCGCTTCGGTGCTGACACCGAGGAGATCCTCGATCGGTTGGTGGCCACGGTGCGTGACCAGATGAACATGGACGTCGCCTTCATCACGCGCATCACCGGCGACGACTACACGATCCGCAATGCGGCAGGTTCGGGCAGCACCGTCGATGTCGGTGTCGGTATGACAGTGCCCCTCAGTGCAACGCACTGTTCTCTCGTTGTCGCCGCCGACGCACCGATTTTGCTCAACGACACCGCAACAGATCCGCGTTCGCGCGACATGGGCGCCACCACGATCATGGGCATCGGCGCGTATCTGGGTGTTCCCGTACGCATGTCCGACGGGTCGCTGTATGGCACGCTGTGCTGTACCAGCGCGGCGCCAGCCGGACAACTCTCAGACCGCGACGTGTCCTTCCTCGCCGTACTTGCCGACGTCGTTGCCGGTGAGATTGAGATTCACGAGCGCCAGGCTGTCGACGAGCGCGAACGCCGCCGCGGTGTCGAGACGCTGCTGGGCGGCGCGGGCCTGAACATCGTCTACCAGCCCATCGTCGACCTGGCGACGCGCACCCCACGCGGTTACGAGGCGCTGTCGCGAGTGTCGCTTGAGCCGCGCCGCACTCCGGACCTGTGGTTCGGCGATGCCGCATCGGTGGGGTTGGGTGCCGAATTGGAATGTCATGCGATTCGTCTGGCACTCGACGGCTTCGATTTCTCAGAAGGTGCCTACGTGTCGCTCAACGCGTCACCGGAGACGGTGACGTCGGGAGCATTCGCAGACGCGATTGCAGGACGTCCGGCAGACAGGATCGTCGTCGAGGTGACCGAGCACGCGCCCGTCTTCTCGTACCCGGATCTTCTTGACGCACTCGACAAACTTCGCGCCGATGGCGTCCGCCTTGCCATCGATGACGCCGGAGCTGGCTATGCCGGACTGAGCCACATCCTCATGCTGCGTCCCGAGATCATCAAGCTGGACATAGCACTGACACGCGATGTCGACAGCGATCCCATCCGCCGCGCGCTGGCGCAGGCACTGGTGGCGTTTGCCTCTGAACTGAAGGCGTCCATCGTTGCCGAAGGCATCGAAACCGCCCAGGAATACGAAACCCTGGCCGAGCTCGGTGTCGATCTCGGCCAGGGTTATCACATCGCCAAGCCCGCTCCCTGGAGCGAGCTACCGCACTGAGTTATCCGGCGTAGGCAGCCTCTGCCAGTTCGCCGGCAACCTCGGCCTCGGGCTCGATGGCTGTCATCTCCTCGGTGTCTGACCACGTCGGCGTCGACGAGGCATTGCCCATGGTGATGGAACCGTTGAACGAAGCTCCGTCCTCAACGACGAGGCGGCCGACGCGTGCATCGCCCTGAAGCGTGCCCTTGCCGCTGAGCTGCAGACGGCGCTCAGAAACGACGTTGCCCTGAACTTCGCCGCGGATGGTGATGTTGCGCGCATCGATCGTTGCCAGAACCGTGGCGCTGTCCTCAACCGAGACGTCGCCTGTGGCATGGATCTCGCCCTCGACGGAGCCCTGCACTGTGAGGTCGCCCTCAATGCGCAGCGTGCCGACGAGAGAGTCGCGCGGTCCCAGCGTGACCGAGTTTGTGTCCGCAGTCTTGCGGTCCTTAGAGCTCATTGGATGTACCCCTTCCACTTCCGATCGCAGGCGGCAACAGTGAGACGCCTGCCGCGGGTAGCATCCTACAGCTTTGCCGGTGTCCTCTGGTGGGCGCCCGGCCCCTGGCCGGAGGCCCATTCCGAATACGGATCGCTATGTTGCGGTCTTCCTGGATGAACTCGCGCCGTCGTACGACGAGTGGGAGGGTGGCCTGCATCGCCGCCTTGCAGAGCGCCTCGTCGATCTGGTCGGGCTGAGCGCCGGAGAAGAGTGCCTTGACGTCTCCGCGGGTACGGGGATGACGGCTGAACTCATCTCCGAGAAGGTGGGGGACACGGGCTCAGTTGTCTCCATCGACATCTCCGGAAAGATGCTCGACATAGCACGGAGCCGGGCGCGCGCCAACACGCGCGTTGTCGCCATGGCTGCCGATGACGTGGTGTTTCGTGATGCGTCATTTGATGTCGTCACCGTCGGCAGATCTCTGGGCTATCTGACGTCGGCACCTGATGTCATCAGCGAATTGGGACGCACGTTAAAACGCGGCGGCCGTCTCGGAGTTTTTTCGCGGCGCCGCTCGCTGTCAACGGCGGCAGAGCGTGCATTTTTCACGTGTCTGGGGCGCCTTGCACCCTCGCATCCGGTGAAGATGCCGGACCATTTCCCTGAGCGTTCCGACCTCGGCGAGCGTGGCGCACTGGGCGATCTCCTGGCGTCGTGCGGGTTCACCGTGCCGCGCTTCACCGACATGGTCACGGGCGGCCACGCCGCTGACGCCCACGCCTGGAACGAGGTGATGATGCAGACGTGGCCGGCAGCACGATTCCTCGTCGGTGCGTTGCGCGGTTCAGCGCGCGAGCGTTTTGATGCCGACCTCGACGCCGAGATGACAGCGCTCGGCGAGGACGGCTACCGCTACCACCACCCCTTCCTGTTCGCGCTGGCTAGCCGAGACTAGGCGGCGGCATCTGGCGCTTGCGGTCGGGACGCTCGCGGACCCAGGCCTCGCCTTCGAGAAGGTGGACGGCCTTGAGTTCGGTGTTGAGTTGCGCCCAGCGGCTGAGTCCCTCTTCGGCGGTGGCCAGCCAAGCGCCCGGCGTTTCCGGGGCTCCCTTGGCGCGGCGCACGAGCTTTCGTGCCGTGTGGCTGGCGCGGTCTCCATTGATGAGCTGATCGCCCTTCTCCTGCAACAGGTAGAGCGCGTGATCCATCTTCGGCGAGGCGGGGGAGAGGCGATGGGTCAGCCATTGCGGTGCCCAGACCATGCGCACCTCGGAGCCGCCGTTGGCATCCTGGTCGACGACCATCACGCGGTTGCATCCGAATGCCGATGCGACAACGCAGCCGGCGTACCAGCGGCGGCCCGAGTACGCGAGGACCTGCCTGTCGCGAGCTGCTGTCTTCTGTAATTGCCGGGCGATCTGTTCTGCCGCCGTCATCGTGTGTCCCCCAACACTGCGCCGTGCGCATAAAGCGCAACGCGCACGGTCGCAGCG
>JBEPVH010000280.1:0-3737 GCA_041691115.1 bacterium
CGGTACCCCCCAAACCACGCCGCGCCGCGCCGCGACGACTGGCCGAGGATCGCGGCGTAGGCGTCCTGCGCGCCGACGAACGGAGCCGAGGGCAGGGCGATCGCCAGCGCAATGCAGATGACGGCGACGAGATTGGCGAAGAAGCCTGCCCAGATCACTGCCCGGGCTGTGGCGTAGCCCCAGACCTCGGTGAGGACATCACCGAAGAGATAGGCCAGCGGGAAGATCACGATGGCGCCGGTCACCGTGAAGGGGCCGAGAGACGCCACTTTGACGGCGATGATGTTCGAGGTCACCAGGGTGGCCACGAAGAGGGACGCCACCACCAGAAGCCACGGCGACACCGCCGAGTGCTGGGGCGCGCGAGCGCGTACCGTTGTCCCTTCCACGTCTGCCTCCTCCCCCGGCCATGCCGGTCAGAGCGAAAACTCTACCAAAGAGGCCGATCGCGTCCAATGGTTGCGACAATGGTTTGCGGCAGATGAGTACGAAATACAAGGACTACTACTCGACGCTGGGCGTGTCCAAGGGCGCAACCCAGAAGGAGGTCAAGGCCGCCTTCCGCAAGCTCGCCCGCAAGTACCACCCCGACGTCAACCCCGGCGACGACAAGGCGCTGGAGAAGTTCAAGGAGATCAACGAGGCCCATGAGGTTCTCGCCGATCCCGAGAAACGCAAGCGCTACGACGACATCGGGCCCGGCTTCGACCAGATGGGCTATCCGCCCCCCGGTCCGCAGCAGCGAGGCCCCGTCGACTACCGAACGGTGTCGCCTGATGAACTCGAGGATATGTTCGGCACCAGCTCGCCGTTCTCCGATTTCTTCAATACGGTCTTCGGTGGCAACGGTGGCGGCAGGCGGCGGCAGCCTGCGATGGCGATCCGCGGCGGCGACATCGAGGGAGCCGTCGAGCTGACGTTGGAAGAGGCCTACAACGGCACCGTCCGCACGCTCGAACTGCAGGAGCGGGGAACGGTGCGCCGTGTCGAGGTTCGAATTCCACCGGGAATCGGTGATGGCGCACGGGTTCGCGCCGCCGGCCAGGGCGGCCGCGGCGGCGGGGGAGGCGGCCATGGTGATCTCTACATCCGCGTCAGCCTCCTGCCCCACCCGACGATCACACGCGACGGCGATGACATCCGGGTCCGGGTTGCAGTTCCCCTTCACGTGGCACTTCTGGGCGGCTCCGTCGAAGTGCCGACTCTGCGCGGCAGGGCCGTGGCACTGACGGTGCCGTCCGATACGCAGAACGGCGCTCGCCTCCGCCTCCGCGGGCTGGGTATGCCCCATCTCGGTGGCGGCGGGTCCGGCGATCTCTACGCCGAAGTGGATGTGCGCCTTCCCGTTCCTCTCAGCAACGAAGCGCGCGCCGCCGCCAAAGCGCTCCAGCCTCCGGGCAGCGACTGACGCTGCCGGGATACGATCGGGCGCACCACATGCGTCATCTTTCGCGCGCCGCCCGCTGGGCGCTCATGCTGACGATCGTTGTCTCGATCGTCGTTCCGGGGCTGCTGGTGATTTCGCACGTGAATTCGCCGGCATCGCACCCCATCGCGGCGGCGACACCGGAACCCACCCAGCTGCCGACACCGACGGCGGCGCCGGAGTTGAACGTCATCCACTCGTCGATGTCGTTCGCCATGCGCGGCGCGCCGCTCGCCGGAGCACCGGCCATCAAGGCGACCGCGGGAATCCTCGTCGACATCGACACGGGCGAGATCCTCTGGGAGCGCAATCCCCACATGGCGATGGCGCCGGCGTCGACGACGAAGATCATGACGGCGCTTGTGGCACTCAACAATTTCTCGCCCGACGAGGTGGTGACGGTGTCCGCCGCGTCACTGCATCAGCAGTACGACGAAACCCGAATGGCCATCCATGCGGGCGAGCAGTTCACGGTCCGCGAGCTGGTGACAGGGATGATGATGGTCTCTGCCAACGACGCGGCAACTGCCCTGGCGGTGGACACCGTCGGCCGCGAACGATTCATCCGCGCGATGAACAACCAGGAAGCCGCTTTGGGCCTCCACGACTCGCACTTCTCGACACCGGTGGGCTTAGATGCGCCCGACCATCACATCTCGCCGTATGACATGGCAGCAATCGCCACTGCCGCAGTCGACAACGAGCCGCTGTTCCGCGACATCGTGGGCATTCACGGCAACGTCAACCTGCCGGCGAACACGCAGCATCGCGCCTACGCGCTGTGGAACATCAATCTGTTGATGAGCATGTATCCCGCCGCCGTTGGCATCAAGCCCGGCTATACGGGCGACGCTGGTGCCTGCCTCGTGTCCATGGCTGTGCGCAACGGGCATCGCCTCATTGCCGTCATCGACAACGCACCTTTGGTGTACAGCCAGTCGCGCACGCTGCTCGACTGGGGCTTCTCGACCGAGGGTCTGTCGCGGCAGTATCCGCCGCCAACACCAAAGCCGACGCCAACGCCGTCGCCCTGACGATCAGGAGGACGAGTACGTCGCCTGCACGTGCTCTGACCCCGGCGTCTCCAGGCCCGCTTTCTGTGTCGCCAGCCATTCCTCGACGGGCCGCGCCAGCCCCATGAAGATGCCGCGCTTGAAACGCTGGAGGTCGGCCTCGGCAGCTTCAGGCGTCGCAGGTGCCTCGCCGAACGGATACTCCTCGTTCCACGGCGGCTGCTGCTTGGTGGCGACTTTGGAATTCATTTTGCCGAGAACGACGTCTGGCTGTTTCTCCTCGACGGCAATCGCCACACGCAACGACACGCCGTGATGCGACACCACCTTCCACGAGCGTTCCCAGGTGCGCACTCTCTCGACGCCGAAGAGGACGAAGCGCACCGGCTCGACGACAACGTTCTCGCTCATCTCCGCGGCAACGCGGTCGATCATGCCGCGAATCTCGGAGTCCATTTCGCGCGCCATCCAATTGACGAGCATCGGCACCTTGTTCTCGAAGTCCGGTTGGGCCGATGTGCCGAAGCCGTTGTCGGTACCGTCGATCAACTGGGCGTGCGACGGGCAGTAGACCTCGTTGTGCGTTATGACGCGGTGTTCGGGACACCACGCTGTTGGGCAATGACGCGAGCGGCGGTCCAGGTAGGCACAGGGAACGCCTGTCTCTTCCTTGCAGCCACGCGATGAGCAGAAGTCGGTGCCGCGGGACGTGTGCAACTCCCGAAGGTGTTCCTCAGCCTTGAGCCGCGCTTCTTCGTCGCGCGCCCGCTGGATGAGGGCCGCCTCCTGGTACTGCCTCTCCTCGTCGTCCGCCTTGCGGAAGAGTTTCACTGCCGGACACCTCGATGGCCATCAGTCCATCGCTATGCGATCACTGTAACCCAGGTCCCCGCGCAATCCCGTTTTCCTAGCACACATCGATGCCACGGGTCTGCAGCGACGATGTCACAGGGTGGTTGTGTCAGCTGCGGTGGCGGTTCCGCGGTTCAGCCAGCTGCGCCAGGCAAGCCGCGGCAGCGCCGCCAGGATCCTCTGCCAGCAGCGCAGCCAGTGCACCGACTCTTTGTGGTCAAGAGGATGCAGGGAGAAACTGGCACGGCCCGACAATTCGGCGATCTCGATGAGGGCCTCGGCGACGGTGCGCTTCACGGGGCGCGGGCCGGCAGCGCCGTCACCCTGCGGGTGCATCAGTGTTGTCGTGTCGGCGGGCAGTGCGGCTATGACGCGGTTGGCGAACACTATGTCGGTGTCGCCGGGTCGGCGGTGCACACCGAGGACCTTGCCGAGAAACGCAAGGC
>JBEPVH010000281.1:0-3728 GCA_041691115.1 bacterium
ACGAGGCTCTGGCCGCCCATCCGACCATGGAGATGACCGACATCGAGACATTTGCCGCTCAGCATCCACGTGCCGTTGTCGACCTCGACAAAGTGCGCCCCGGATCGTGGATCGACGCGGATTTCTCCACATGGATCGGCGACGACGCGCACACCCGCGCATGGGCCCTGCTGATCGCAGCACGCGATGCGCTGGAGGCGCAGGGCGGAGCCGAACGCCATCCCAAGGCATATCGTGAATTGCTTATTGCCGAGGGCTCGGACTGGTTCTGGTGGTTCGGTACACGCCATGACTCGGGCATCGATCAGGCGTGGGATGAGCTGTTTAGAACCCACCTGCGCAACGCCTATGTACTCATGGCGGCGCCGGTGCCGGACGGCATGGACATTCCGATTCTCGGGACCGGCATTGCCGCGCACATAGCACCGTTGCGCGCTGTCGATCCGGAGACGGGCGGTGATGCCGAGTGGTCTGCTGCGGGCAGCATTGATCTGCGCCGCGGCCTGGGTGCTATGCACCCGCCTGCCATCGCTGCCGATGCTGTCGACTACGGGGTCTCAGTCGAGCATGTGCATGTGCGTGTTCGCGGCGTTGCAAAAGCGACGAGTGCGACGCTCGTCATCGAACGCGACGGCACCACGCAGCGTGTCGCCATGCCGGCACACGGAACAGTTCATCACACGCTCGCCGGCGGCCATGCGTCGCTGGCGGTCGAGGTGGGTGATGCCGACCCGCCGCACATCCTCACACCGGGTGGTGGCATGTCAGTGACGGTGCCCGGCGCGGCGTCGCGCCGTTTGGTTGTGGCGCTCATCGCTGCCGAACTGGCGCCGTGGGTATCGGTCGGCGACCTCGGCCCGACGGTGGCGGGCGTGGCGCGCGGTCTCACAGCATCTGGGCATGACTGCGTCATCGTCGTCCCGGGCCACGCAGCACTGCTCGCCGGGGGTGGCGGTCTGCGTTGCTCCCAGATCCCAGTCGGTGGAGTTGCCGGTCGGGTGCTGCAGCGCGGCGCGCACGGCGCCCAGGTGCTGATCGTCGACGCGCCATGGCTGTTCGGCACGGCGCCGCTCTATGACGACAGCATTGATGCGATGCGGTACGTGGCGTTTGCTCGTGCCGCTGTCGATGCGCTGGTGACGACGCATCTCAATCCCGACGTTGTCATTGGCTTCGAATGGCAGACAGCCGTCGCCACATCTCTGGTGAGTGAGCGCGGCGGGGCCTCGATCTTCGCCGCACTCGGCCCAGATTCCACGCACCACGTGGCAGCGAGGAGCATCGTCACCGCTGCCGGCATTGATCCCGGACCCGGCGACGGCGTCGATCTTCTCGATCTCGGCAGGCGCCGCTGCACTCTCGCCGTCGATGCAACCACGTTCGCCGCGGATCCGGAGGCCTTTATCAGGCAGGCCGTATCATCCGGGGCCATGACAGGCCCCACCGCTGCGCCAGGACCACCTCGGAACGAGGGGCAGCGATGAAAGCCGTCGTGATGGCTGGCGGCGAGGGATCTCGCCTCCGCCCGCTCACCAGCCAATATCCCAAGCCGCTCGTGCCCGTCGTCGGAATTCCCGTCATCGAGCACATCATGCGGTTGCTGCGCAAGCATGGAATCACCGATGTCATCGTGACGCTTGCCTATCTGGGTGCGGACATCCGCAACCGTCTGGGCGATGGATCGGACCTCGATATGAATATCGAGTACGTCGTCGAGGACCGTCCCATGGGAACCGCGGGTTCGGTGAAGAATGCAGCAGCACTGCTCGACGACACGTTTGTCGTCATCAGCGGTGATGCACTCACTGACATCGACCTCGGCTGGGCCATTGCCGAGCACCAGCGGCTGGGTTCGCACGCGACCATCGTGCTCAAGAGCGTTCCCAATCCTCTCGAGTACGGCGTCGTTGTCACCGAGCCGGACGGCTCGGTGCAGCGCTTCCTCGAGAAGCCCTCGTGGGGCGAGGTCTTCTCCGACCAGGCCAACACCGGCATCTATGTCATCGAACCGTCGGTGCTCGAGCATGTGCGTCCGGACAGGCCCGTCGATTGGTCACAGGACGTTTTCCCGCAGATGCTGCGCCGCGGTGAGCCGCTCTACGGCGTCGTCGCCCAGGGTTACTGGTGTGACATCGGCAACATCCAGTCCTACATGCAAGCCAACTGGGATGTGCTCGACGGTCATGTCGACTGCTTCATCCCCGGCACCCGCGAGGGCAATGTCTGGATCGGCGAGGGCTGTGAGTTCGGCATCGGTGTGCAGATCGACGGTCCCGCCTTCATCGGTGACGAGGTCAAGCTCAAGGCGGGTGCCTTCATTAATGACCATGCAGTCGTCGACCGCTATGCCATCGTCGATGACAACGCCAAGATCAGCAACGCCATCATCTGGCCGCACTCCTACATAGGGGAGAGTTGCCGGCTGCGCCAGAGCATCGTCTGTCGCAACGTCACCATCAAGAACGGCTGCTTCCTCGAAGACAACACAGTCATCGGTGATGAGTGTGTCGTCGGCGCCGGATCGCGCATCCGGGCCAACGTCAAGCTCTGGCCCCACAAGGACATCGAGCCGGGATCGACTGTCAACGAATCGATCATCTGGGCCGGTGAATGGCGCCGCGGTCTCTTCGCGTCGTACGGCATGGGTGGCCTCATCAACGTTGAGCTGACGCCGGAATTCTGCGCCCGGCTCGGCGCCGCCTTCGGTGCTACCTTGCCCAAGGGGTCACGCATCACAGTGGCTCGAGATCATGCCCGCTCCTCGCGGATGATCAAGCGCGCCATGGTCAGTGGCATCGTCTCGGCCGGAGCCGTCGTTCGTGATGTCTCCGAACTGCCCGTTCCAGTGACTCAGTTCTCCACCAAGGAGAGCGGCTGCGCTGCCGGCGTCCACGTTCTGGTGTCGCCGCTCGACCAGCGCTCCGCGGACATTCGCTTCTTCGACAGCGACGGCCTTCAACTCGACAAGAAGGCAGAGCGCAAGTTCGAGAATCTCTTCTTCCGCGAGGACTTTCGCCGCGCTGCGTTCTACGAGATGGGCTCTATCGAACACGCCGACCCGACGGCCGCGTACCGCGCGCGGCTCATGTCGACCATCGATGCCGATGCCATCCGCGCCGCGCACTTCCGCGTTCTCATCGACTACGAGTACTCGCAGGCATCGACGGTGCTGCCCGATATCCTCAATGAACTGGGCATCACCACCATTCCCCTGAATGCCGGTGTTTCCGAAGGACCGTTCCATCGCGAGGTCTCCGAGGAGACAGCCCTCATCACGCGCACGGTACATGCGGATGTGGGCATCAAAATCAACCCGACGGGGGAGACCATCTCGCTCATCGACGACGCTGGTGTCATCCTGCATCCGCACGAGACATTGGGTGTGCTGGCGCGCTGGCGCCTTGCCGAAGGGCCGGGCATCATCGTGGCGCCTGCCACGACACCGCAGTGGCTGGTGTCCATGATCGAGCACTCTGGTGGCGTGTTCGTCGCCACCAAGAGTGATGCGGCGTCGGTCCTGCGTTCTTCGATGGGGGTTGATGTGCGTCTGGGTTCCGACGGCGATGGCGGATTCGTCTGGCCACAGCATGTCGGTGCCTTCGATGCCATGTACTCGCTGCTCAAGCTGCTTGAATTGCGCGCGCTGCGTGACGAATCGCTCAGCCATGCGCGGTCGCAGTTGCCCTGGGCGCCGTACCTCGCCACCACCGAGTTCTGCCCCTGGGAGC
>JBEPVH010000282.1:0-3689 GCA_041691115.1 bacterium
CAGGTCGAAGCCGGCGTCCTCGACGATGCGGGCTGAGTCGGCGAGCGTATCGGCAAGCGATGCCACCTCGGCATCGAGAAGGCCGCGCACCTGTTTGTTGACGGGAAGTGCCGCGACACGCTCCAGCAAGAGGCGGTTGGCGTCGTCGGCCTTGATCACACCGTCGCGCGTGTGGGTGTAGCGGTTGAGCCACTCCCCGACAACTGTCAGCCGTTCGCCGACATCGCGCAGTGCGTTGATCTGCGTGCGCTCCGTCAGCCATTCCGCTGGCTCGTGCTTCTCGATGAGGGCTTCGGCCAGGCGGTTGGTGTAGTAGGCGGCATCGACAGCGCCCGGCGACCACGGCGTGACCTCGGCGATCCGCGCCGCGAGTGACGGGTCCTTGGGGTCGGCCCAGCCAAGAAACTCGGCGCGCAACTCTCCGAAGTGAGTGTCGAAATCCTTGGGTATCTCCTCGGTCTCCGGCTCCCAATGAGCGAAGGGGATTCCTGCGTTGAGGAGGGTCATCAGACGCACCCGCTCGGTGGCGTTCACGCGGACGCCCGTCTGGTCGATGGCGACCACGGTGGCGGCGACGCCCGGCCCCTGCCAGCCTCGCGCCAGGAGCTGAGGCGACAGGCTCTCACCGCAGAGGATGACCTGAGTTCCCGGCACGAGTGCAGAACGCGGCACCAGTGCTGTGGCTACGTAGCTGTTGAAGCCGGGAAGGATCAGCGCTCCGGCGACGAGGGGATCGTCTCTCACCTCTCCGGGATGCTACGGACGCACGATCACCGTCGCGTGACGCCGTGGTTCCGGCCTCAGGCGAGGCCGCCGAGATCGCCGGGAGATGGCCTGGGGCGGCGAGGGACGGGAGGTGGCCAGAAGCCCTTGCCATGTCCGCGGGGCCGCGTGGTGAAGCTCCGAATGGGGTAGCCGCGCATCTCGGCGACACGCTTGAGGCGGGGGTCGGGATTGACGGCAACCGGATGCCCCACCGACACCAGCATGGGCAGGTCGCTCACCGAATCGCCGTAGGCGGTCGAGGCTGCGAGGTCGATGCCGTGGCGCTTTGCCAATTCGAGGACCGCGTCGGCCTTGGCCTGGCCGTGGCAGAACGTGGTGATCCGGCCTGTGTACTTGCCCGTCGTATCCACCTCGGCGACGGTTCCCGCAACGTCATCGGCGCCGAGCAGACGGCCCAGTTCACGGACCAGTTCGATGGGCGCCGAGGACACCAGGAAGACCTTGTCGCCCGCAGCCTTGTGGGCGGCGATGGCCTCGCGCGCTTCCTCGAACACACGAGGAAGCACCGTGCGTGGAATCGCTGCGGCCCCCACACGCGCCAGCTCGGCGGCATCGACTCCGGCAACCGCACCCGCCGCTGCGGCTGCAGCCTTGTCCAGTTCACCATCAGAAAGTCCCCGGACCGTGAACCAGATTTGGCGCATCGTGGCGCGCAGCACGGTGGGCAAGGGCAGCAGACCTTCGTGGCTCAACGGCCTTGCGAGCGCAAGCAGGGACGAGCCCTGGAGGATCGTGCGATCCACGTCGAAGAAGGCTGCCGCTACCATTGGATCTCCCATGAGCGCACGCCGCGTTTCCGCCGCGCAGAGCCGTGGAAGTTTAGGCATGACAGTGGTCGAGGCGTTGGACGCCGCCGCCGCTCTGATTTCGGAGTCTCCGGCCATTGATGTGTGGCAGGAGTGGCAGCCCCAGTCGGACGCCGAGATCCTGCTCTCGGAGGCCTTGGGCAAGCCGGTCAGACCGTCGATGCTGAACAAGCACATCACCTCCGAGCAGATGAGCAGATTCGACTCGCTCGTGGAGCGTCGCGTCGCCGGCGAGCCTGTCGCACTCGTCGTCGGCCACATCGTCTTCGACGGCCTCGACATGACGACGCGCCACGGTGTGTTCGTCCCGCGTCTGTCCTCCGAGTTGACAGCCCGCGAGGCGGCGCGGCGTTTGCGCGCCCGCCCCGGAAAGATCGGTGTCGACGTGGCGACGGGGTCAGGGCCACTGGCATTGGCGATGGCATCCCGCGTTCCCGAAGCCGAGGTCTACGGCCTCGACATTTCAGCCGAAGCGGTCGAACTGGGTAAGGACAACGCCAAGAAGCTGGGACTCAGGAACGTCAAGTTCGTGAGATCCGATCTGTTCGCGGCACTCCCCAAGAGATTGCACGGCAACATCGGCATCATCACCGTGCATCCGCCGTACGTCGCGAAGCATGAGCTCGAGGATCTTCCGCAGGAGATCAAGAAGTACGAACCGGTGCATACGCTCAGCGACACTTCCGATGACGGTCTCGGGCTTGTGCGTCTGATGGCGTCGGAAATCGCCGGCTGGCTACAGCCCGGGGGCTACTGGATGGTCGAAGTGGGTCCGCACCTTCTGCGCAAGACGATGACGCTGGTGCGCAAAGCGGGACTCACCGACGTGGCCTGGAAGAGCGACGAGTACGGCGTCACCCGCCTCATCTGGGGACGCCGCCCGCGCTAGGCCTCGAGGCCACCCGTGTCGAGGAGCTTCTGAGCCCGCTCGACTGCTGAGGTATAGCCGTTGCGCGGTAGCGAATTCGCCACCTCGAGTGCGCGGCGCGCCATTCGTGGGTCGATTGGGGCTGCGTCGGTGATGAGCTTGGCGAGGATGTCGGTGGGTACCCAGAGTTGTTCATCGTTCTCGCGACGGGCCAGCTCGGCAACGATCCGGTTGAGAGCTCTGGGGTAATTGCCACGGTGGATGTCGACCTCGGCGCGGCCGTACTCGCCGCGCATGCGCGACCGTTCCATGTCTGCGGCTGCGGCGAAGAGAGCATCGGCCTCGTCGAGCCGCCCGGCTCGCATGGATGTGTGCGCGGCGAGCAGACGTGCTGTGCTTGCAATATCCGGGTCGTCGCAGTAGGCCAGTGCGAGCATGCGCTCCTGCGCCAGCTCACCGTGAAAACCGTTGTAGTCGTGATACGCGAGTTCCTGCTTGGCGACGAGCGAATCGTGGTGCCGGTCGCTGTTTTCCAGGAGCCCGTAGAGCGCTCTGGCTTCATCGCCGAATCCGATGTCGACGAGCGCTTTTGCGGTGTCGGTCCATGCGTCCATCGACGGCGGCGCAATTCTTTCAGGGTGGCTCTGCGCCGCGAGTGCTGCACCTTCGATGTTGACATCACCGCATCTTGCCGCCAGCTCCCACAAACGGTTCGCAACCTCATCGCCATTGAGGTAGTACGCGGCCGCTGCAGCTGCAACAAAGACGGGACCCACAGCTTCGATCTTTGCCAGCGTGTAGTCGAGACCGTCCTGGTTATACGAATTCGCCAGATGAGGTAGAGCGTTGAGGATGCCGACCGCAGCGCGGGCTTCGGTGTACTTCTTGTCCTGGGCCAGTTGACCTGCAAGTTGGCCCAGGCGGTATGCGCCCTGACGTGCCCATATCGAGGTGCCGTCGGCGACGGCGAGGGTGAGGAGGCGCAGCGCTGCATCGTCACGCTGTGCGGTTCGCAGACAGAGGTCGCCGGCAATAAACGCCACACGTGCCGATGCATCGCCGGCCACAACCGGGACTGCGGCGACGACGTCGTCCACAGCCTTGGGGTCGGGACGCTCTGCGATCGGACCCGCCGCTTGAGCCCGCACAAAGAGGAGCTCGGGGATGAGGTCGTCTGGCAGGTCGTATTCCATGATTTCGGTGAGGCATGCCAACGCCCTGTTGACGTC
>JBEPVH010000283.1:0-3665 GCA_041691115.1 bacterium
ATGTGGCCCCTGATGACGTGTTGAGAAGTGCGTTGAGGATGGGCCAGTCGGCAATGGCGTCACTGCCGTCGCGCATTGACTCGGTTTCACGGTGGGGCGACGCCACGGATCCCGAGTCCAGGTGATCGCGGCCGATGACAATCGGCGCCGACACCCTGCCGTCGCGGACCAGCTGGTTAAAAAGCAGACCTGCACGAGCGCGTTCACCGGCTCCGAGCCAGCAGATACGTGCCGGTAGTCCCTGGAATCGCACGCGTTCGCTGGCCAGCGTCAGCCAGCGCTGCAGTCCCGCATCGTCGGGGAAGAGTTCACGCATTGCCGCATCCGTGGCGGCGATGTCGGCGGGATCTCCTGACAGCGCGACCCAGCGGAAGGGCCCGCGACCTTCGCAGAACTGCGGGCGGATGTAGGCGGGAACGAACCCCGGATACGCAAAAGCGTCGGCAAGGCCACCGCGGCGCGCTTCGTCACGGAGCGAATTGCCGTAGTCGAACACCTCGGCACCACGGGACTGGTACTCGATCATGGCGGCGACGTGGCGGGCCATTGATGCGCGCGCCCTGTCGAGATACGCCTCTCGGTCGGCCTCGCGTAACTGCCGCGCTTCGTCCAGCGTCAGTCCGGCCGGTATGTATCCATTGAGTGGGTCGTGCGCTGCCGTCTGGTCGGTGACGATGTCGACGGCGAAGCCCAGCTCGAGGAGTGCCGGCAGCGCCTCGGCGGCGTTGGCGATGACGCCCACGGAGAGAGGCCTGCCCTCTTCGCGTGCCAGGTCGCAGCGCGACACAGCATCACCGAGAGACGTCGCGAGTTCATCGAGATAGCCGGTGGCGATGCGCCGCCGTGCGCTCTCGGGATCGACCTCGATGCAGAGCGCGACGCCGTCATTCATCGTTACCGCAAGCGGCTGTGCCCCGCCCATGCCACCGAGTCCCGCGGTGACGACGATGCGACCCCGAAGGGTTCCGCCGAAGCGTCGCTTGGCGATGGCGGCAAAGGTCTCGAATGTCCCCTGCAGAATTCCCTGCGTGCCGATATAGATCCAGGAGCCGGCGGTCATCTGGCCGTACATCGTCAGGCCGCGGCTCTCGAGATCCCAGAAGTCCTCCCATGTCGCCCATTGCGGCACGAGAAGTGAGTTGGCGATGAGGACGCGGGGTGCCATTTCGTGCGTGCGCGCGACGCCGACGGGCTTGCCCGATTGCACCAGCAGCGTCTCGTCATCGTGCAGATCACGAAGTGTCGCAACGATGGCGTCGAAGCACTCCCATGTGCGGACGGCGCGGCCCGTTCCGCCGTAGACGACGAGGTCATCGGGGCGTTCGGCGACGTCGGGATCGAGGTTGTTCATGAGACAGCGCAGCACACCCTCGGTCTGCCACGACTTGCACGACAGGCCATTGCCTCGCGGTGCTCTGACCTCGCGTGCGCCGACTGTCACTGGAGGCCCTCCACGGCATCACGCCAGGTAGTGGTGCGGAGCAGTTGTGAGGCAGCCTCAATGTCGGGTGCCAGCATGCGATCGGCGTCCAGGAAGGCAACGCGGGAGCGTAGGGCCGCCAGCAGCGAGGTGGTGGCGGGCGCGGGACGCTGTGGCGCACGAAGGTCCAAAGCCTGTGAGGCGCAGAGGTATTCCACTGCCAGCACGGCGCGTAACCGGTCCACGGACTCGCGGGTTCGCAATGCCGCTTCATAGCCCATGGACACATGGTCTTCCTGGCCGGCAGACGTCGACGCCGACTGCACCGACAGGGGTGTCGCCGCATGGCGCAATGCCGCGACAAGAGCGGCCGCGGTGTACTGCGCGATCATCAGGCCGGAGTTGAGACCGGGCTCGCGCACCAGGAACGCCGGGAGGCCACGGGATCGCGCAGGATCCAGAAGCCTGTCGATGCGGCGCTCGGCAATGGCGGCGATGTCGGCGCAAATCAATGCCATGCAGTCGGCGGCATAGGCGAGGGCTTGGCCGTGGAAGTTGCCGTTGGAGACGAGGTGGTCGCCATCGATGACAACGGGGTTGTCGACGACGGATGCCAACTCATTCTCAACCGTTGTGCGTGCGAACCCTGCCAGGTCGCGTGCCGCGCCGTGGACCTGCGGTGCGCAGCGCAACGAGTAGGCGTCCTGTACCGCGTGATGGGAGTCACGATGCGAGGCGACGATCGCCGAGTCCCTGAGGAGCAGGCGAATGTTGGCGGCCGACGTCGCCTGGCCGGTTGCGGGGCGCAGCGCCACCACTCGCTCGTCGAACACAGCAACCGTTCCCAGAAGGGCTTCGATGCTCATGGCAGCTGTGCAGTCGGCAGCCACGAGCAGGTTGCCGAGGTCGGCCGATGCCAGGGAGAGAACAGCAGCCATGGCATCGGTGCCGTTGATAAGGGCCAGCCCCTCCTTGGGCCCGATGCTCAAGGGCGTCAGCCCGGCGCGCTTGAGGGCATCGGCAGCAGGCTCACGCCCGCTTTCAGCGACGACGTCACCCTCACCGAGGGCGACACATGCTGCATGGGCCAGCGGTGCCAGGTCGCCTGATGCACCCAGTGACCCGTGGTTCGGAATCCACGGCACGATGCCGGCGTTGATGAGGGCGACCAGGGCCTCGGGGACGGCAGCGCGCACACCGGAGTGGCCCGTGCACAGAGTACGAGCCCGTAGCAGCATGAGGCCGCGTACCACTTCAGAATCCAGCGGGCTGCCTGCGCCTGCCGCGTGCGACAGCACCAGGGCGCGTTGCAGGGTGGCGCGATCTGCGGGTGCTATCGCCTTGTCGGCCAGGGCTCCGAAACCTGTCGTCACCCCGTAGGCGATGGTGTTGCCCGCGTCCATGTCGGCGATGGCACGTGCCGATTGCTGCATCAGGGACCGGGCCGTGTCGGATATCTCCACCTGATCGCCGTCGCGCGCCACGGCGACCACGTCGCTGATGCGGAGCGGACTGCCGTCAAGGATCACCATGGCGCGCGGCAGGGTACCGCCTGGCGCGGGGCGGAGGGGCGCCTGATAGGGTGTCGCCGGATGAGAGGCGCAGTTGCCCTGGCAGCGATCTTGCTGACGTCATGCGGATTCGGCTCCCCGGCGACAACGGGGACCGGCCCTCAGGAGACGCTCGACAGGGCCATTGCTGCGACCGCCGGCGCTCCGGCTGCGTTCAGCGCCGATCTCCACATCGGCATCGATACATCACGCCTTCACGGCGTGCGCCCCGAGGACATTCCTTCGCTGGGCAGCTTCACCAAGGGCACAACAGTTCATCTCGACGGAGTCGTCGAGAGCGCTACCCGCCTGCGCTTCGATCTGACGTCACCGCTCTGCGCCAGCACCATCCACGTCATCGACTTCGATGGCGACACCGCGGTGTCAGTGGATGGTGAGCACTGGGCGCCGCTCCCCGGCGGCCTCGGCGCGGCCGGATCGCTGATCGCCGCCGCGGGGCTGACGCCCGCCACCGCGGCTCACATCGCGTCACTCGCCAACGGGGTCGACAGCCGCGGTGACGGTGAGGATTCCGGCGTGGCTGTGACCCGGCTGCACGGGGACCTTGATCAGCGCTCGCTGACACCGCTGCTCGGCGGACTCCAGTTGCCGGACGGCGGCGATGCCGGTGCCGCCGTCGCCAAGGTGGTACACGTCACGTTCGGCGGAGTCGATGTGCAGGTACGCCGTGACCT
>JBEPVH010000284.1:0-3636 GCA_041691115.1 bacterium
ATAAGAGACAGGGCCATCCACGACGGTGATGCCGAGTTGGATTGGTTCGTGTCGGCGCCTAACCCCGACGCGCCCACCGAGACCATCAAGGGCGTCGGTAAGGGGATTGTGTCCGTCAATCCCACCTACCTGCTCGACCTCACGGTATCCAAGGCGTCCAGTGGAAGTGTCATCAAGGCTGGCGAACCGTTCGACGTCAGCGTCAGAATCAAGAATGTCACCAACGCCCAGGTCGTCCACCTTGATCCGATTCGACCGGTCCTCACAGGCAATGCCGGTGGCGGAAATCCGTTCGACATCGATAATCCGCCGCCGCCTGCGACGTCGACCATCGCGCCGGGCGCGCCGGTGCCAGCCACCGAATGCAACCCCTCACCGCCAGTGCCGGGAAGTGTGGTTCACCTCGACAGCACGTACATCCTGCCGTGGTCCGGCGACATCGGCGCTGGCCATCCACTTGCGCTGTAGGGCGTCGTGCAGACCGTACCCGACGGGCCTAACCATGCCGCGGCCACCTATCACCTCACCGGCAGCGTCCAACTCAGCGATGGCACCACCCGTCCGCTGACCGACGCGGACGTAAAAGTGTCGCCCGGCAATGGCAGCGTGGCGCAGAGCCTCGATACCACCGACCCGGTGCCGGCCAAAGCGGACTTCACGTCATTCACCGGCAACTTCGGCCTGGGAATGATCCGCGGCACATGTGAGTTCTCCCGGAGCACGTTTGATTCTGTGGCGTGGGTGCTCAAGGCGGGATACACCGTCTTGAATCCACGCACGTACGGCGTCGGGGCACTCAAGCTCTATCAAGCAATCGAGTACGGCATCACGTGGTATCGCGCTCTCACCCCGGCGCAACAGGACAGTTGGGTAAGCGAGGCCGCACAGATCATCTGGGACCAAACCGCGGATAAATCGAAGACGTCGTTGGCCGCCATCAAGAAGCAGGTCAACGCCGACGCGTTGCAGTTCTGGTCGCACCTCATCGGCGCGTGGAACACAGGCGACATGAACACCGTTGCCGAGACCATGGGCGACGTGACTGCCAACACATCGCTGCAGGTGTTGACATTCATCATGCCGTCGGCGGACGTAGTGAGCCTGTCGGAGCGGGCTCACGGCGCTGAGGCGGCGGCGCAGGGCATCAAGGATGCGACCAAATTGGAGGACGGCATCAACCTGATTATCGACTACCCGGATGCGCTCCCCGACATCTTCGGCATGGCCGAGACGCAGGTGGCGGGGACGAGTGCGCTTGCCGTGGACAAGGGTGTGCTCATCGCTGTGCGGTCGAGGCATCCCTTGTCCGACAAGTTGGTCAAGCTCTATAACGCGGTGACCAAGCCCGGGTCGATCGCCGTCAAGACGGTCAATGACATCGACGTCGCGTACCTCGGATACAACGCTGCCGATACCGGCCTAGTCGCGTTATTCCAGCCGAATCGAGCTGCGGTCGAGGCGGCAATTGCGCATCTCGACGCGGATGTGCAGAGCCTGGTGCTCGCGCGCCTAGCGCAGCGGGAAAGTGAATGGAACAAGTACCTCGCCAAGTATCAGGGGTACGCCAAGTCGCTCGATCAAGGGGGCGGCGTACCGGTGGAGTTCGACTGGACGGGCAACGGCGTCAGTCGGCAGCCGAATCCAGGTGCAGGCAACCTGCGGGGCTTCGACCTCGCCACTGTTGGTGCCGACGGATCAGCACGGCCGGCGAACTACTTCCTTCCGCGGATCGCCGACCGGAGCGGGGTTCTGCGCGTGATCACAGGTGATGTCGACGTGGTTGGCATCGTCGAAGCCAATGGACGCGCAATCCTTTCCGCCGCAGAGCGCATCGACGTCTATAAAAGTCTGATGCAGATCCTTGACATGCAGCATCCCGAGACCCTGACCTGGCTCACCGGCGGTGCCAAGCAGGTGGACTTGCTGATCGAGCACGTAGGAGCGAACGCCGAGCGATTGGCGGTGTTCGGGCCCGATGGCAATGCGTTCACCGCGTCCATCAACGCCGCTCTGACGACGTTCGATGCCAACAACGCCTTGCTCGGCGTCTGGTTCAACGGCGCGTACAAGTCGTCCTCGGCCCTGGCGTATCACTACGCCGACATCGGTGCCGCGATTATCCAGAACACAGTTGGTCAGATCACCAACCCCTACATCTCCGCGACGAGTTGGTTCCTGAACGGCGGCGCCGCTCCGTCGGTCGTCCAGCCGACGAGCGTGCGCCAGGACGGCAGCCCAGTTCTTGCCGATTTCGAAGTGGCCAACGTCAACGGCTCCGATGGTGACAATCACGGGATGCTGGGAAATTGTCCCTGGCAGTTCTCCGTCGCCGGCGATGCCAGCGTGCTGTACACGGATCGCAAAGGCGGACTGCTGCAGTGGAGCGCAGGTTCGGGACAATGGTCATCCTTCGACGTGTCCGCGTGCGGGCCCGGGGGCGCCCACCCCACCATTCACCTGCTCCCGCAGACTGCGCTGGTCACAAATGTGTCCGTGGGTGCCACGACGGCGGCTGTCTACGACCTCCCGTCAATCGACCACGACGTTTCAGCAGCGTCCACACCCTGGTTCGGAGTCGGAAACACCGTGGTGATCGACCCGGGTCAGCCCAATCAAGAGACGCGGACAGTGAAATCGCTGAATCCGCTGAGGTTCGATCAGCCTCTTCACTCCGCCCATACTGCCGGAGCCATCGTCTCGGTGATCCAGGGCTCAGGTTCGTTAACTGTCCGGGCGCTGGTCATCGGGGTTGTCCTCGCGCTCCTGGTCTGGTTCGGGATTCTCACCGTGCGCACTCGTCGTCGTGACGACACACCTTCGTGGCGCGCGTCTGCCGTCAACGCTCTTGCATCAATGACGGACCTCCCACGCCGGGCGGCGAGTCGCCTCCGCCAACGTCAACAGCGCGAGTAACGCGCGCCGATCCGAACTGACCCCGGGACCGTTGAACTCCTGCGGAGGCAGTTCGACGTGTACGGCGCGACAGCAGCTTTCCAGTCTCTGACGCGGCCGACCATAATCAGTCGCGGACGTTCACCTTGCTGATTACCCCGTCCTCGGCTGGTCCGGTACTGTCCTGGCATGCCAACTTATTCCCGCGTGGCGTCCCTGGGCCTGACGCTACTGGCCATCTCCGCGTGCGGTGCCACGTCTTCAACGTCGCGAGTGACCGCCCCGCCGAGCCTGGCGCCATCGCCGACGGCCGATCCCACGGACAACCTCACCGCCCTGGCTCTGCCCAATGAAGCGTTCGCTCCGCAGCTTCACGGCCAGCCCAACGTTGTGCGGGACTCGGGCGGCGGGTATCCTCCCGGGTCGGAACTGGAGCGTGCGGCAGTCGCCGGTGGTCTGACCCTCGCATACGAGCGCTTCTCGCAGTCCGCGAACAAGGCGGACGCCATCTCTGATGGTGATGTGTCGCTCTACCGGTTTCCTTCGGACGAGGCTGCAACTCCCTTCCTTGCCGCATTCAACCGCTCCTACGCTGCGCGCGCGACACATACGAGCGCAGCGCCCACTGTCCCCGGCGCCACTGAATACGATATCGCCGGCACCGCGCCAGGCCACTCTCTCTCGGTGATTGGACTCCACCATGGCGTAGTTTTTCTCGTTGCCCTCGGTGGCACCGCCGTGCCC
>JBEPVH010000285.1:0-3606 GCA_041691115.1 bacterium
ATCGAGGACCGCCGCGAGCGCATCACCGAGCTGCGCACAACCACAGAACTGTCAGCTGCGGCACTGCGCGAGGCCGATGCCGCCGCAGTCGAGACGCGTCTGCGCAGTGATGACATCGAGCGCCGTCTGGCTGCTGCCCGCGCCGTCGAGGCAGCCGCAGCACATCGCTACACCGACGCTGAGATGCGGCTGTTGATCGCTGAATCCGATGCCGTCACTGCACTGATGCGCAGCCGCGCCGCACGGGCCGCTGCCGCCGAGGTCACCGGCGGTGTGGATCAGGCGCGCCGCGACGTCGAGGCAGCGGCTCCTCTGCTCGCCGATGCCGAGCGCCTGCTCGCCGCTATTGAGGTGGAACGCAGTGAGGTGGCCATCGCCGTCGCCCGCGCCGCCGACGAGCGCAATGCATCGCAGGCTGAGGTGGATCTGGCCCAGGGTCAGGTCAACGACCTGGCCGATGCCGTTCGCGGTGACGACGAGGACGAGGGCCCCGAACCCGACGCTCAGGCCGCCGAGAAGGCCGAGCGCGAGATTGTTCGTCTTGAGCGCCGCATCAGCGCGCTGGGTCCCGTCAACGGACTGGCGCCGGAGCAGCACGCGATCCTTGCCGAGCGCGTCGGCACTGTGCGCGGCGCCCGTGATGACATCGGCGACGCCTCGCGCGACGTCCGCGCCATCGCTGCCCTGCTCGGCGTTGAAATCGAGCGCCGCTTCGACGCCGTCTTCGGCGCCGTCGGTGTGAACTTCCAGGAACTCTTCGCCGAACTCTTCCCCGGGGGCCGCGCCACGCTGCGTCTCGAGGAAGTGGCACCGGCAGCACCGCGGGTTGCCGATGCAGCCGACGAGGCAGAGGAAGGCGACGTTGATGTGCCTCGGGTGAAGTTGCCCGGCGTTGAAATCCTCGCCCAACCCGCCGGCAAGCGCCTGCAGCCGCTGTCGCTGCTGTCCGGTGGCGAGCGTGCGCTGACTGCCCTGGCGATGATCCTGGCTCTGCAGCAGGTCAACGCATCGCCGTTCTATGTGTTCGATGAGATCGACGCACCGCTGGACGACGCCAACGTGCTGCGGCTCACCCGTCTGCTGCGTCGCCTCGCTGTGGATCAGCAGTTCATCGTGGTGACCCACAACCACGCGACGATGGCGGCTGCCGACATCCTCTACGGCGTCACCATCGACAAGGACGGCGTCTCGTCGGTTCTGTCGGTGCGCCTGGCCGCTGCCGAGGATATGACCGAGGTCGACATCCCGGGTCGCGTGCAGCAGACCGTTCCGACCCCCGTCTGAAACAATCGGCACCCTCATGAGCGACGAGGAAGTCGAGCAGGCTAATCGCAACCGCTGGTGGAAGCGCATGTCGCGACGCATGGACCGTGCGTCGCTGTCCTTTTCCGAGCAGGTCAAGGACACCGTCATGCTGCGCCGCGACCTAGACGACGATTTCTACGACGACCTCTTGGAGATCCTCGTCGGCGCCGATGCCGGAATGGGCGTTGCCGAGCAGCTAATCGCGTCGCTGCGTGAACGTGTTCGCGAGGGCCGCATCACCGACGCGGCGCAGGCGCTGTCAGGCCTCAAGGACGAGATGCGCGTCCTCCTTGATGCGCGTGACCGCAGCATCAATCTGAGCGGCAGTCCTGCTGTCGTGCTCATGGTGGGTGTCAACGGCAGCGGCAAGACGACGACGGTGGGCAAGTTCGCGCATCGCCTCAAGGAAGACGGCAAGACCTGTCTGGTGGCGGCTGCCGACACATTCCGTGCTGCGGCCATCGAGCAGGTCAAGGAGTGGGCCGACCGCAGCGGTACGCCCGTCGTCGCCCACCAGATCGGCGCCGACGCCGGTGCAGTTGTTTTCGATGCCATTCAGGCGGCGCAGGCACGTGGCTGCAATGTCGTCCTCGTCGATACGGCAGGTCGCCTCCACACCAAGTCGAATCTCATGGATGAGTTGCGCAAGGTGCGCCGCGTCGTCGAGCGGGCAACGGGAGTTGCACCCCAGGAGACGCTGCTGGTGGTCGAGGCACCCACGGGAATGAACGCAATGGCCCAGGCGCGCGCGTTCCACGAGGCGATGCAACTCACGGGCATCGTGCTGACCAAGCTGGACGGCACGTCGCGGGGTGGCACGCTGCTCGCGATCGAGGCGGAACTCGGGATCCCCGTCAAGCTCTGCGGCCTCGGTGAGGACATCGACGACCTCAACGTGTTTGATCCCGGTGCTTACCTCGATGCTCTGTTCGCCGGGGTGCTTGAGGTTCCCGCCTAGCAAGAAACTGTCACGAGCGGGCAGGAAGCCCTGACTCATGGCAGTCTTACCGGGACCGGTGCTGGAGGCGGTCGGAATGCGGGCTTCGCAGTTCGGAATCGTGCTGGCGGTAGTCCTCTGCGCCCATGGCACCGCCATCGCCGCTGCCGCCGACCCTCCCCCCAATCCGTCGCATCTGACGTTCAGCGGCAGCATCAAAGGAGAGATGCAAATTGACGAGATCATCTGCGACATTCCCGACACCTTTGCCGCCGATATCTATGTGACTGGACGCGTCGCGGGTGCGACCTATCATCTATCGATGACAGCCGCCACTCCGACCACTGTTGAGGTGGACGACGGTAGCGGCAACCAACTGTTCTTGACACCGGATCTCGCGGCTGCAGGCGTCAGCAACTTTTCTCCCGGTGTCGGCATGACACTCGAATCCGCGCTGGATAACGGTGACGGTGTCTTCGTGCATGTCAAGGGGTCGGTCTCGTGCGCGCCGCTCACCGTGTATGAGCGATCAATCATCCCCGGCGTGGGCATCAGCATTGGCTCGGGGCTTCCGGGCTCCATCTCGGTTGAGCAACTCATCTGCCATATGCCGGGCGGTGGCAATGACTTCGCTGTCAAGGTGAGTATCGACGGCTCGCCATATACGATTGAGGCGTCAGCGGATCAACTCCAGATCTACGACGGCAACCAGACACTGCTGTACGCCGCCGACGGATCCACCGCATTCTCGGAATTCAGTCTCAATGACACGTTCAGAGCGGACACACAGATGCATGCGACGACGTCCGACCCGGCGCATCAGACGACTGTCGAAATCAGCATCCTCGTCAAGTGCGACGGAGTCCTGCCCGCGGGTGCTCCCGGCACGACCCCGAGGCCCCCGACCGCTCGTGCTACGCCTGCCCCCGGGGTAGCGGCCACGCCGTCCGGGGCTGCCGCCGCCGCGGCCCTGCCGTTCAACTGGATCTTCCTCGCTCTCGCGACGGCGTTGGGCGGAATTGTCGCCACAGCCATCTTCATCGCCGTGCGCCGGCGGCCGGACGACGTCGTGCGCGTCCCCACGCCCGTCATCACACGCCAAGCAACCGATCTTGTTGAGGTGGCGGCGCGTCTGACCGCTGCATCATCGATGGGGCAAACATCGGCGGCATTGGTACGCGAGTCGCTGTCGCTGCTGTCGGCGTCGTCTGCTGTTGTCTTCAGTGCCGGTGGCGGCACGGTGGTGCTCGCGGCGGAATCGCATCGAGATGTCATCCGCCCGGCCGGAGTACGCGATGGCCTTCCGGGGCGTGTGGCACAGACGGCACAGGCGGCAATGGCCGTGACAGACAGCGAGCCGTCAC
>JBEPVH010000286.1:0-3548 GCA_041691115.1 bacterium
GGCAAGGTTGTGCTCAACCAGCACGATGGCGCAGACCGCAGCCCGCGCCGCCTCGATGACGTCAGCGAGTTCCTTGAGTTCGTCGGCGGCGAGACCCGCCGCCGGCTCGTCGAGGAGCAGCAGCCGGGGCCGCGCCAACAACGCCCGCGCCACCTCGACGAGGCGGCGTTCTCCGTGCGTCAACGTGCCCGCGGGGAGGGCGGCGCGATGCAGCAGACCGACGGCACCGAGAAGATGCCGAGCCTCGTTGCGCAGGTCGCGATTCTCCCGGCGATGCCGCCACGGCATGAGGTAGAGGCCCACCAGGCCTGACTTGTAGCGCATGAAACCGCCCATCACCACGTTGTCGATAACCGTGAGTGACTCGGCGATCCGCGGTGTCTGGAACGTCCGGCCCACACCACGACGCGAACGCCGAAACGGTGAGCCGCGCAGCGGCTTGTCGAGAAAGTCGATGGTTCCGGAGCCGGGCTCCACGATGCCCGACACGGCGTTGAGCATCGTCGTCTTGCCCGATCCATTGGCTCCGATGAGCGCATGAACCTCACCTGCTTCGCAGTGCAGTGCCACCTCGTTGACGGCTGTCACGCCACCGAAAGTGACGACAACCGCGTCGGCGGCAAGAACCGCGCCGGGCTCGGTGGCGACGGTGGCGATAGCGGGTCGCTCGACGTCGTCGGTGGCGGTCGGTGGTGGTGCCGCTTTGTTCCCGAGTCCCGCGATCAGACCCCAGACGCCGCCGGGCAGAAGGGCCGCGGTGACGACGAGCAGGACGCCGTAGATGGCACCACCGCCGAGCAACTGGCCCATGAGCGAATCGCCCGTATCACGGCCGGCCAAGAACACATAGAAGAGTCCGATGACGACCCCGCCGGCCACGGGCCCCGGAATCGAGGCGCGGCCGCCGACGACGAGCGCCGAGAACAGAAAGATGGAGAAGCCCAGATCGAATCGCTCGGGCGAGAGAGAACATGTTTCGACACAGCCCTGGGAGGTGGGCGCGTACAGGGCGCCCGCCAGCGCCGCACAGACGGCGCAGATGAAGAGTGCAAGGAGACGCGCGCGCACCGGCGAAACACCGAGTGCTGCCGCCGCCACGTCGTCATCGCGAACCGCGATGAGGGCACGGCCCCAGTGCGAGCGCACCAGGCGACGGCAGAAGAGGAGTGCTGCACAGGCAATGGCGAAGGCCACGTAGTAGCCGATCTGGGCCTGGGCCAACGAATCGAAGCCGACACTCGATCCCGGAACCAGGGCCGGGATCTTGTCGAAGCGGGCGCCGGGATTGAGGAAGCGCTGCAGCACCTCGAGCTTGGCGACGTAAAGGAAGCTGAACGCGGTGTAGAGCGAGACCATGGCATAGGCGGCGCGGCCGAGCCGGAGGGACGGCGCCAGCAGCGCCATACCGGCAACGGCGGCGCTCAGCGTCCCCAGAGGGATCGCCGCCGCCAGCGGCAGCCCTGCATTGACCGAAAAGAGGGCGGTGCCGTAGGCGCCCAGGGCCACAAGTGCCCCAGCCCCCAGGGTGAGCAGCCCGGTGTAGCCGGCCGCGATGTTGAGACCGATGACGGCAGTGATGTAGAGGAGAACCTCTGTCGCCTGGCTGACGCGCACGGCGTCGCCGGCCGCCGGCAATGCGGCACCGGCCGCGACGACAAGCACGCACAGAGCAAGTCGCAGCCAAGCTGCGGGACTGCGCCTCATGGCGGCGCAGAGTAGCCGATCCGCGCGTGTGCTCTTTGTCCGCGCTCTGTCCGTGTCAGATCCGGCAGAATCCCCTCCGCTGATCTGGCCGGACCCACCCCTGCCCGCGGGCAGAACTCGATGGGCCCAGGGGGCCGCCGGAAGCCGAAAGAGGAATAGACACCATGGGCGAAATCCAGAAGTACCAGGGATCCAATCTGCCTGAGCCGCTTGCCAACGGGCTCGCCGTGGTCACCATCGCCGCCAGCAAGCGCTACACCCCCTGGGTGTTCGCCGGCGTGGGTGTGCTCGCCGAGGGTGCCCTGATGGGCCACATCGCCCACGACCAGGTGCCCATGATCATTCAACACATGCCGCTGATCGGTGGCGCCATGACGCATGGCCTCGAGGCTGTCGGCAACGGCATCGTCGGCTTCGATCATCTGCCGCTGATTGCTCCTGCTCTCGCCGCCGGTGCAGGCTTCCTCACCTACAAGGGTGTGGGCAAGCCCATCCAGCGTCGCGCCCAGGGCCTGGTACGCCGCCACGGCCTCAGCGAATAGCCGCCTAGAAGGGAAAAGCCCCGGCCACTGCGGCCGGGGCTTTCTTTTTACTTGGGGATGGCTGCCAGGGCGGCGGCGGCATCAGGCGACACCTGAGCCAGGCCGTCGGCATCAAGCGGGGTGGCCACGCAGAGCGTCAGCCACGACGCGTCCACCATCGGCAGATGGTGCTGCGCCGAGTACACGGCATCGTGGAGCGTGAATCTGCCGTCGCCCGTCTTCACGTTCATGGTCTCGATGAACTTCGAGGCGTCGTCGCCGTTCAATGACTGGGCTCCGTTCCAGCCCGCCGCCATCAGCTCCACGGAATCGTGGGAGAACATCGGTACGAACAGCGGCTCGAGGATGACCGGGTTGCGCGCCTTGAGTTCGGTGGCGAAGCCCGTGGCTGCGTTGGCGTCGCCGTGGGTGGCTGTCCGGTAACTGACGTAGGCGAAGCCCTGGCGCTGTGGCTCCTGCACCAATGACGCCACCAAACCCGACGACGTTGCCGTCGTACCCGTGCCCAGGATCGGACCGGTGATGCCCGCCGTCCTGGATGAGGCGATGGTGAGGACAACCGGATTGCCGAAGCCCTCGAGAAGCACGGCATCGGCGTTGTTGTGCACCATGTCGCCGACCTGCGAGGAGACGTCGGTGGTGGCAATGGTCGTCTGCTCATGAGCCACGCACGGCGTGCCGTTGCTCGCTGCATCTGCACAGAAGGCATCCGTCTGGACCTTGCCGAAGGATGAGGTGGTCTCGTAGAGGACCGCGGGCCGCTTCACCTTCTTGACGCTGAGCAGGTACGACTTGTAGAGCTGCGCCTCAACCTTGTTGGGCACGGCAACAGAGAATGTGTTCTTGGCGTTGGCAGGGTCATCGAGCTTGTCAGACGTGAAAGCACCGACGGTGAGGACGCCCTTCTGCTGCAGGTAGGGGCCCGCCGAATCAAAATTCGAATCGGACACAAGAACGACGCCGATGGCATGTTCCTGCTCCACCAGCTGCTTGGCCAGCGCAGCGTCCTTGGAGAAGTCGGATTCGTCGTCCTTGATGACGATCTTCACGTTGTGCCCGCCGCAGACCCCGCCCTTGGCGTTGATCTGATCCGCTGCTGCGAGCGCACCCTCGGTGAACGACCCCACGATGGCGTGCGCGGCGCCTGTCTGCGGAGCGATGACGCCGATGACGACATCGCCGTCATGGGTACAGCCATGGGCAACGGTGGCGCCGCCACCACCACAGGCTGACAGCGGCAGCAGCAGCGGTACGAGCAGAGCGCAGAGACGGCGGGGCATGGGCTGTCTCTTGTACACATCT
>JBEPVH010000287.1:0-3568 GCA_041691115.1 bacterium
TAGGTGCGCCGTAGGCGAAATCGACCTGGAAGAAGCAGTCAGGTATGCGCACGGTAAGGGCGCTGCCCACACCGGCGGCCACGACTGCCGTCTGTGTCTCCAAGGAGTACTGCGGGATGTCGGTGCCGCCGTCCCATGAGGCCTTGGGTGCCTTGTATGACGCCAGCGCGACCTTGGTGCAGTTCGCAGAGGCCGTGAAGTTGGCGGTAACAGTCGTACCCTGGGTGACATGGCCGCGCAGGTTCGAGCCGATGTTGGTGCCATTGACGGTGTACGTCACTGAGGTGAGTGCGGCGCTGGAGAAGCTGGTGCACTGCGATGTATTTGGCTGAGCCGTTGCGAGGTGCGCGGCGGCTGCCGTGGGCGTGGCACCACCAAAGGATGCGGGAGCTGCGCACAGGGTTCCTGCCGCGACAGTGACAAGGCCCCAGAGGCGCAGGCGTCCCCCGGGACGTCGCGACGGGTTGTAACCCTGCATAGCATCTCCTTCCAATGACATTTCTGTGACGGTAGTGCCATCACCGTATGGGCCCGGAAGGGACAGCGTGCGGACAGTCAGGCGGGCACGCCGCGAGCGAGCGTCCGATGTCCGTGTCAGATTCCGTCGCGTCCTAGACGACGCAGGCTGACGCGTCCAAGCCAGACCGCGACGCTGGCAGCGCAAGGAGCGCGCCCGCGTTGGTGCCGCATCGTATTGGCGGCTTTTGGCGAACACTCTCGCGCCGTGTCGTCTCCATCAAACCCGGGCGATTCAGACGGCCCTGCGGCGCTGGAACGCGCCGCATGTCAAATCCTCGCCGAGACTTGGCGAATTCCAGCAGCCCACGATGACCTATACAAGACTGGAAAATTGCTGCTTTTGTTACGACCACTGACCGATGGATAAGCCAACGGCACGCCATGTGGCTTCCAAATGGCGCCCCCCTGGGCTTGAGAAAAGGACATCGACAATTCTGTGGACCATACGGGTCGTTCTCTGCGTACTGTGGCTGCTCGGCTTTACCTTCCGCGTTGCCGGCGGTCTCATACCTCCGCTGCTGGTGGCCGCGGTGATCGTGCTCCTCTACAACCTGCTAAGGGGGCGTGGATCCATAGGTCTGCGACACTGAGCACCTGCACAATCCACCCATCATGTTGCGCTTGAGATGAGGCCCCTGTGAAGTCCCATCAAGCACTCAACAGCCGCTCACAGAGGAGTACAAAATGACATTGCTCATCCTGATCATCGTTCTCATCGCCCTGACCGTAGTCGGCGGTGGGGGCTACGCCTACCGCCGCTACTCGGGGCCGGGGGGCTCGACAGTAGTCGAGGAAAGGTCGCCTGGGGGCGGCATCGGGGCGGTTGCAGGCGTGCTGCTCGTGATAGTCCTTCTGGTCGTGGTGCTCGTGTACGGCTCCAATTCCGGGTGGTTCAATGGCTCGAACACGAATACCGGTCCCAGCGCTCCTGCCGCCACGAACGGTGCGGCACCCACGTCTGCACCGGCATCGACCAGCGGCGGCTCGACTGCGCCTAGTGGAACCCAACAGATATCGCCCTAGGACGTAGCCACCAACACGAAGGGCGGTTGCCGTCCTTCTTCTCAGGGAGATTGTCCATGCTGCTCCTGATTCTTCTCATAGTGGTAATTGTTGCGATGGTGGGCGGCGGTCACAGTTACAACGGAGGCGCGTACCGTCGTCACGGGATCGGCCTGGGCGGGATACTCCTCATCGTTGTGCTGTTGTTGTTTCTCACTGGCGCAATCCATCTCTGACGCAGCGCATCATCGTGGGTTCGGTCGGCGCCAACGGGAAGTGCGCTCGTCGGGTGAGTGTTAGCTGCCGTTGGAGCAGCTCCGGTCGGATGGTGCGAACAGAAGGTCAACAACGGCGGCCAGGTCAATCCCGGCCGGGCGGTTCACGCCGTCGGTCCATCGACGCCGAGAACAGCGTCCAAATCAGTCGTCAGCCGGATCGAGTGGGTCCGGCTCTGGTGCGCCTCGATGCTGTCTGGACCCGCGTTCCGAGGCACTGACCAAACGCCTTGGCGAGCATCGGCAAACGGCCGGCGATCCCAGGTCGTGCCGGCCTCACTCCACGTTGCAGTAACCGGGACAGATCGGCCTTCTTTGTGCGAACGGCCGCGCCTTGGGGCGAAAAAGAGCCCTCCCGAAGGAGGGCTCTTTGGTTTCTTGAACTAGATCAGCGACTTACTTGGTGCGCAAACTCCGACGGCGCCTGCCCGGCCCAGGCCGACTCCGCTCGTGGTTGCGCGGCGTTCGGATCCGGCGGCGAGGACAAGCGCGTCGAGAGTGCGGTCGGCGATCGTCGGATTCGCGCGTCCATAACCGGATGCCGGTCAGGCGGATTCGCCATCCTCGCCGCTGACCAACCCGCCCCACGACCACTGGGGCAGGCCCAGCCCGTCGGGCACGTCGTCTGCTGAATCCTCATATGCAGCCATCGTCGTCGTCGTCGTCCACGCAAAGTAGTCGTGCAATACGCCGCGAAGCCGCTCGTCGTCGATGCCCGCGTCGGTCAGCGCGACATCGAAGCACGCAATCGCGCGACGATCCATCTCCTCGTGTGCCCCGTTGCCGCTGTGCATCCGCACCACCGACGACTCATCGCCGTACTCGGCCGAGTAGGTCCCCGGTCCGCCCAGCGCCTCACCCCAATACGCCGCAAGCCGTTGGGTGTGATCGGGGTGGTAGCCATGACTGAACGCGTGGCTCACAACCTCGTCCGCCAAAACCCGGGCATGCCACGCGTGCGCCAGTCTGACCATGCCCTCGGCACCACCCGCCGCCGTGTAGACAGTGCTCACGGCGGGAAGGCGGACCACGACCGTGCTGCCCCTGCCCTCGCGGGCGGCGATTGCAATTTCGCCCCCATGTTCCCGGACGACACGCTGACAGAAGTGCAGGCCAATGCCGGTACCTGGAACAATTCCGTTCTGAGCTCCGAGACGGTCGAAGCGGGCGAAGGCGTGGGAAAGACCGCCACTCCGCAAACCATCGCCAAGGTCATGCACCTCGAGTACCACGTATCCATCGTCTAGTGTGAGCCGGAGCTGTACGGGGCTTTCCTGGGGCGAGTACTTGAGTGCGTTGTCTAAGAGGTTGAATACAACTCGTTCCAGGAACCGCTTGTGCCCCCGAACTGTTGCGGGAGCAGGCCCCAGATCGAGCATGACCCTGGGGCCGCCGGCGGTGGGTAGCTCCGCGACGACGGCCCGTGCGAGCTCCCCGAGGTCCACGATGTCAGTCGCTCCGCTGCCCTGGCGGACGCGCACGGCATCGATGAGGTCGGCGCACAAACCGCTGAGCTCCTCAGCCCTGAGGCGGGCAGCCCTGGCGGAGTGCCTTAGGACTGCGGGGTCGACGTTCTCCTCGGCGAGCAAGTCATCGAGGATGGTCAAATAGCCCACGAGGGTCCCGAGCGGCGCGCGGATCTCATGAGCCACCAATGCGAAATCATCAAACGCTGCCGAGATTGGCTCGCTGTCATCGTCCGCCCCAGACATGTCAGACCACTATAAAGTCGTGTACCGAGGCACGGCCCACCGGCCAAATGCATTTCTGGG
>JBEPVH010000288.1:0-3546 GCA_041691115.1 bacterium
AAGAGACAGCCGTTGCGTGGGACAAGTGGGACGAGGCTGCCAAACGCGATCTCATGAAGGACATGGAGATCTACACCAAGCAGCTGAAGCAAATCGTTGACGTCATGATCGACTTCTCGCTGTTCAGCTCCGAGACGATCAACCTGCGGCAGTCGCCTGTGGACGTCAAGAGCGCCATCGCCCAGGTGGTTTCTGATGTCACCGACGGATTCAAGGGCTCGCTACCCATTGACCTCCATGTCGCTGTCGCCGACGACCTGAGAGTGCAGGCAGACCCTGCGCGTTTCAACCAGGTGATCCAGGCGCTGCTCGACAACGCTGTGAAGTTCACACCGGCCGGTGGTCACGTGCAGATCAAGGCGACCAAGCTGGGGGACACGGCGTCCATCGAAATGCGCGATGACGGCGTAGGAATTCCGGCCGAGGCGTTGCCGCGGATCTTCGAGCAGTTCTATCAGGCGGACAACTCCAAGACACGTACGTTCGGCGGTATGGGCATGGGACTGGCACTCGTCGAGCGCCTCACCGAGGCTCATGGCGGCCGGGTTGAGGTCGAGAGCAAGGAAGGGGAGGGGAGTAAGTTCACTGTGATCTGGCCCCTGGCCCGCGCCACGACCGAGGCTCCCAAGGCGGCGGCGGCGGCCGAGGGCGGCTTCCACGTGTTCGACGGCGGCACGCTCTAGACCCTCTGTCCGAACGCGGACACAACAGAAACGTCAACGAAACGTGAGCCTGTGCCCGATCCGTGGTGACACGCTGCCCGCACCATCAAAGCACCCATCACATGAGGGCTATGGATGCGTGCTGTCCGGATCGGAGCTGCTGCACTGGTTGTTGCGGCAGGGGGGCTGATTCTTGGCGCGCCCGCGGTGAGGGCTGTGGCGAGCTGCGGATCCACGAGCACGATCACTGCCAACCCTGACAGGACGTCAACGGTGGTGGGGGACCCGGTCCACTTCACGATCACGGTCAACAGGCTTTCCGGTGGATTCGGCGTTTGGGGCGGAACCATCGACGTCTATGAGGACGGCACACTCATCGACGCTGGTGCCTTAACTGTTCTGCCGGCCAACTCTGGTCAGGACAATCTGTGGCCGGACTCGGCACAGGGTCAGTCAGCCGCTGTTTACACGCTGAACTTCACGTCGCCGGGCACGCACACCGTCAAGTTCTACTACTCGAACACGACGAACTGCCCGTCCTCGAGCTTCATCTACGTCCCCATCAATGTGGGACCGGCGCCAACGCCAACCCCGACTCCGCAGCCGACGCCGACACCAACGCCCAAGCCGACATTGCCGCCCCTGCCAACGCCAACGTTGCCTCCCAAGCCCACTCCAACCGCCACGCCCAAGCCGACCGCCACGGCGACGCCGACGGCAGCTCCGACTGCAACGCCCGGGCCCACAGCAACGCCGAGCCCTACAGCGGTAGCGACGCCTTTGCCGTCCGGTGGGACGGGCGGTCCGCCGCCGGGCGCAGCGCCGTCATCTCTCCTGACGGGGGCGGGTCACCTCGGCGGTTCTGACGTTCCACTTGTTGGTGCGTTGCCACCCTCGACGCTGAGTGCTGCACTTCTCGATATCGCCCGCGTGCCACCGACCGCGCCGCTGGGCGGCATCACTGCCCCGTCGTTCGGGTCGCCGCTGATCATTTGGCCGGTCTTGCTTCTGATCATCGTGCTCGCGATCTTCGGCATCGTGACAGCCGGGCGGAAATGGGCCGGCGACTCACTCGAGACCCAGGACAACGACGATCCAGGTTTCCCGAGGCCGACCCTGAACCCGCTGCCCCAGGGCGCGTAGTTCAGACGGGGCTCAGTGGCCGTCCTGTGAGATCCGGCCCAGGGACGTGTTGAGCGTCTTCAGTGCCACGTCGAACTCGTTATCGGCGTAGGCGGCCTTGATGCGGTCAGTGGCCGTGAGGACGGCTGGTATGGCCTTTTCGACGCGGTGCAGGGCGGTGACCAGGTTGTTGTTGTCGGTGACCATGAACGGCGGTATCGTGAGGATCTCCACGTCGGCCAGTGCCTGCTGCACGTGCGGCCCCGTCTTGGTGGCGTTCTCCACGCAGTGAATCCTGGTCGCCGGGGAGCTGCAGGCGAGCCCGAGCGATTGGATCGATTGCAGGTCGTCGCGGACAACCGCCGAATACACCTGGGCGTCCTGGTGCTGGCGTTCGGTGGTGTGGGCCGCAGCCTCGGACTTGGTGTCGAGGGACTGGGCGTACGAACACCCGGAAAGCAGGCTCAGCGCTGCCACGGCGGCGGCTATCCGCAGGGGAGGGGAGACCCTCATGGCCCGGAACTCTAGCCGTGAATGGGGCGGTCCGGGGTGGTATCAGATCTGATACCATGGAACGATGCACCTGGCAGCGGCCTTTCGGCCGATATCCCCTGTGTGTCCATGAGCCCGGCGGCGGGCCTTGCCATCTCTGTCCGGCGTGCCGAAGCCGGAATTTCGAGACGCGAGCTAGCCCGTCGTGCCCGTACATCGCCGGCCACCCTGGCCAAGTACGAAAGCGGTCTCGTCACGCCCGGTGCCACCACCCTCGAGCGCATCCTTGATGCGGCATTGCCGCGACGGCGACGATGGTCATCGCCCGGCGCTCTTGCTGCTGCTATCGCTGCCGAACTCGCGAAAGGCGACGACGCATACGCCTGGCGGATGTGTACCGAGGTCATCGACGACGAACGCGGCTCCTCGGACGCCGAGACGCATCTCTTTGTCTCTCGCTATCCGACGCCAACGGGCAATGCCAGGGCCGATGCCGTCGTCGCCGCATTGTCGGAATGGATATGCCTGCAACGACGCATAACCACGCCGATCTGGACACTTGAACCGCGCACGTGCACACCGTTCTGGTTCATCAACCCGCTCCCGGGATTCCAGGCGATGGCGTTGCGAGACTCGCCCCCCTCGTTCGCCGCCCGCGGCATCTTCGTGGGACGCAACGACCTGGTGACCGCGTGAGCGACGACTACCTCACCCGTGAGCAGATGCTCACCGCTCTGCGCAGACTTGGTGAGGTTCTCGAATCGCGAGGTGTCACCGGCCATCTCTACGTTGTCGGCGGCGCCGCCATCGCGTTCGCTTACCTCAATGACCGGGTTACCCGCGACATTGATGCCATCGTCGCACCCACCGAAGATGTCTTCACGGCGGCGCGAGAAATTACCGAAGAGCTGGGGCTTCCCGAAGAGTGGCTCAACGACACAGCACGAGCGTTTCTACCGGACGTTGATACCAGCCAAGGGACAGTGGCGCTCGAGGCACCAGGACTCGTGGTGCGCTCAGCGCCCGCACCTGTTGTCCTGGCGATGAAGCTCCTTGCTGGCCGCGCCAAGGATGTCGCCGACATCCGCCTTCTGGCCGCCACCCTTGACCTCACCAAGGCCGACGATGTCTGGGCGGTGTTTTTGCGCTACTACCCCAATGGTCATCTTGTTGACCACGCACGGTTCATTGTCGAGGAGATCTTCGGGCCCCTCACCGCGCCGGCGGAGTAGTTCAGCCGAGACCCGCGTGCGAATGGCCTCGCCGCTCC
>JBEPVH010000289.1:0-3539 GCA_041691115.1 bacterium
AAGTCCATGCCACGACGTCGAACCCGAGTTCGTCAGGTGGAACGTGCCCCGGACGCGGCGCTGCACCAGGCTGAGTAGTGCGGTGGCGAGATGACCCGTCCACGTCGGGCTACCGATCTGGTCGTTGACGACAGACAACGAGTCGCGCTCCGCGGCGAACTTCAGAACCGTCAGCGGAAAGTTCGGTCCGTTCTGTCCGTACAGCCATGACGTGCGCACGATCTGATGGTCGGCACACCCCAGGCGAACCTCGACCTCGCCTTCAAGCTTGCTGATGCCGTACACCGACAGCGGCGCTGCGGGGGACGTCTCGTCGATTGGTGATGTCGCGGTGCCGTCGAAAACGTAGTCCGACGAGATGTGGCAGAGCTTGATGCCGCGCATATCGCAGGCGGCGGCGAGAACGCGCGGCCCACCGGCGTTCAGCGAATGCGCCTGGGGTACCGCAGTCTCGGCATCGTCGACCCGATTCCACGCTGCGCAGTTGATGACGACATCGGGTTCGTAGCCGTCCAGTGCTGTGTCGACGAGCACAGTGCTGGTGATGTCGCACGCCAAGTGAACAAGACCGATGACCTCGACACCGCTCTGGGGGCCGCGGGCCACGAGCTCACGACCCAGCTGACCTCCCGCCCCCAGCACCAGAACGCGCATCAGCCGTTCTCCACAGTCCAATCGAAGCCGATACGCGAGTCGTTCCAGGCGAGGCGTCCCTCATCGGGGGCTGTGGCGTCATAGGGCTCGGTGACGTAGTACGTGAGCATCACGTCGCGCAGGTCGAGAGCCTGGTAGCCATGTGCCACGTACGGCGGTATGGCAACCATTGCCGGCGAGTTCTCCCCGATGCAGAGAGTTTGGATGACCCCTGCTGTGGGCGAATCCTCACGCAGATCCGCGAGAACGACGCGCGCATTGCCCTGGACGATGTCCCAGTAGTCCCACTGACGCTTGTGCCAGTGGAACGCCTTGATCAGTTCAGGGGGATTGCCACCCCGGGCGTAGGCCAGCGAGCGCGACATCTGGGCGAAGGGGGCTGCCGGCAGGAACTCGTTGCCGTCGTCATCCCGGTCGCCGCGCTTGAGTTGCTCGATGAAGTACCCGCGGGCATCGGCTCGCTTGACGAGCGTCTTGACACGAACGCCGTCGATCCGCCCGCGGCGCGCCGCACCGGGGAGCGCAGCCATGGTCTCAAGGACGCGTTCCATCGAAGGCTCGAGATCTATCCAGGGACTGGATTCGAGCCGGACGTGCGCACGTCCTGTTGGAATGGCTAGGGGTGTATGCGACACAGCGCTCGTGCCGCCGCTCCCGCCCTCGGGAACTCCCCCTCTGGCGCCGGACACCTGACGAGTATGGCGCAGATGGCGCCCTCGGGGTAGGGCGCCGATCGCGTCGGACGTACTGTGGGATCGCCTACCCTACGGCACCATGCAGCAGCCGCTCACTGATACGGAAACCGTCCTGACGGGCCACGGCCCGATACAGAAGGAGTCCGCCTCGGACGAGGCCATGCGGCTCAAGGTCCTCGTGACAAGCTGGCGAGAGAGGTTCGGCAGGACTGTCGCCTTCTTTGAAGACGAATCAGCAACCCATCGCGCTCGCATCGCCGAACTCGAGGCCGACAACGCCTGGATGCAAACGGAGATCACGCGGCTGAACGTCGCTCTCGACGAGGCCACGCGGCTGACCGTCGCTCTCGACGAGATTGCCTTCCTCAAGGCCGAGGCCGCCAAGCTGGACCGGCTGCGCCGCATCGCAAGGCGGCTCCCCGGTGGCAGGACCATCGGCAAGCGCGTCATGGGTGGCGGCACCACACGTGCCTGACCACAGCGTCGCCATCGTCATCCCCGTTTATGACGGGGCGGCACTCACCAAGCAGTGCCTGGACACGCTGATCGGGCAGAACCTTGACGCTCAGATCATCGTCGTCGACGACGCCTCAGGCGACGAGACGGCAACGCTGCTCGAGGCGTACGGCGATGCCATCAGGTCGATCCGCAATCCCCGGAATCGGGGCTATGCATACACCTGCAACCGCGGCGCCGAATTGAGCGATGCGGACTACGTCGTCTTCCTGAATAACGACACGGTGCCGCACACCGACTGGCTGGATGCGCTCGTGCGTGATGCGGATGCGCATCCCGAGGCAGCGATGTTCGGATCGCGCCTGCTCTTCGGCGATGGCTCCGTTCAGCACGCCGGAGTGGCATTCAACCAAGGGGGCATGCCGTACCACATCTACGCGGGATTCCCCGCAACGCACCCCGCTGTCATGCGGGCGCGCGAAATGCAGGCTGTCACGGCCGCATGCGTCCTGATCCGCGGCGCAGTGTTCAAAGAACTCAACGGGTTCGACGAAGGATTCAATAACTCTTCCGAAGACATCGACCTCTGCCTTCGTGCCGGCGAGCTCGGCCACCGCGTCCGCTACGTGCCCGCCTCCGTGCTGACGCATTACGAGACCGCCACGCGCGGCCGCTTCGGCGACTACCTGCGCCAGAACAACACGTTGTGGACCGAGCGCTGGCTGCATAAGGTGCGACGCGATGACCTTGAACTGCTGTCGCAGGACGGTCTGCTGCGAGCGACGTATCGCTCGGGCAACCGCCTGCACTTGGAAGTCGATCCGATCGCGGGCGACGCTTCGGAGGGTGGCTTCACCGCCAACGAAGAGGAGATCGACCGCATGGCCATGCGCTGGCTTGATGCCCTCGACGCCGGTGGCAGTCCGCACCGTCTGCGGCCTCGCGGCCCAGCTCCGGTCGGCTTTTCTTCGGACGGCGACGCCCGCCACATCAGCGACGTTCTTGCATGGTCCGAGGCGGTTGCCGAGGTGCCGATTCAGCGAGCTGCCGCCTACGCGCACAAGGTGGCACCGCTGCGGCTGGCACCGGCGCGACGTCAGCCGCAGCGCATCAATGTCCTCTATGAGGGCCTGAGCGAGGGCGCTCTGTTCGGCGGCCACGCAGCCATGCTGCAGTTGGCCGCAATGCTGTCTGCGGCAGGTAACCGGGTACGCATCATCGCTGTCGACCAAGCCGGAACTCCATCGGCGGCCGACTGGCGCGCCGCCGCGGATCTCCCGGGCACCGGGTCACTGACATCCGTTGAGTACCTCGACGCCTTTGATCGTTCCATCCCTGTGGCTGTCTCCGACAACGACAGGTTCATCGCAACGTCGTGGTGGACAATGCACATCGCTCATGACGCCGTGACGCGTTTGGGTGCGCCTGCCCCTCTGTGGCTGCAGCAGGAGTGGGAGCCTGTCTTCTACCCCACCGGCTCCTTCCATGCAGGTGCCCGCGCCGCTTACGCCCTCCCCCACTCGGCCCTCTTTTCATCAGGTCTGCTGCAGCGGTATTTCGAGAATCAGGGCATCGGCGTGTTCGCACCAGAATGCCGCGGCGAATGGGCAGTCTTCGAGAATCCGCTGACGCATCCCGGTCCGGTGACCGCCGCAACGTTGCGGCGCCGCCGTCCGCACCGGCTCCTGGTGTACCAGCGACATGCACCTCGCAACCTGCTTGACTGTCTATTAT
>JBEPVH010000290.1:0-3536 GCA_041691115.1 bacterium
GGCCTCGGCTTCTGCAACATCACCAAGTGCTGCACCGAGGTGTGCCCCGAGCACATTCACATCACCGACAACGCGATCATTCCGCTCAAGGAACGCAATGCAGACCGGCGCTGGGATCCAGTCCGCTTCGTCGGCAGAATTCTGACCGGGAAGAAGTAAGCCCAGGTCACCCGGCGGGCCGAGCGACCTGGGCTACGCAACGATCAGCCAGTGCCCTTGTCGACAGCTGACTTCATGTCGGCACAGAGCGATGCGGGAACATCGGTGGAATCGGTGTAGACAGCGATGTGATACGTCCCGGTGCTGTCGCTCACATCGGTCTGGCACAGGCTCGCGCCGGCGTGCTGGTCACCATCGAGCGTGGTTGCAGTGGCGCCGCCACTGGCGACTGCACCCTTCAACTGTTCGACCTCGGCGTCGAGGCTTCCCGATGGTCCGGTGATCACCAGAGACAGGGTGCGTTGACTCCCTGCAACGTTCACGGTTGTTGTCTTGGGGGACCCACAACCGGTGGCTGCCAAGCAGGTGAATACGGCAACGGCCGAGACGACACGACGCATGGGGCACCTCAAGGTCAATTGGTGGACAGGCGCCGGAAGGATAAAGCTCAACGGCACGCCGTGACCGCCCCGGCGGGATGACCCGCCGGGGCGGTTGAAGGACTACGGAGTGGCTGATTCAGCCGGTGCTGTTTCTGTCGGGGTGGCGTCGGGCGTATCTGTCGGAAGGCTGAACGATGGGACTGTGAACGTGGGCGATGGGCTGTTGGTGCCGCCGCCGCCGCCGCCGACGTCAGTGAAGTTATCGCAGGAATTTGGCTTGATCTCGGGACTGTTGGAATAAACCGTGACGTGGTACGTGAACCCGTCGCTGGTTTCGTCCTTCTCGCAGACCTTGTTGCCCTCAGGATGATCCCCGTCACTGATGGTGACCGCGCCGGGCAGCGCCGCGGCCGACTGCTGGAGCTTGCCCTTGAGGTGATCGATCGCCGCCTGGTCCCCCGTGGCGACACCGGTCGCCTGGATGCCCAAGAAGTTGATCTTGATGGTGACCGAGGGCTTGCCGCAGGCCGCCATCGAGAGCGTCATGACGGCGATTCCGAGGATGGATAGTGCGCGACGCATAGATGACCTCACGAGTGGAAGTTTTGGACAGGCGACGCGAGGATAGCCGGGTTGTCCCCGCCCGGGTCTAGGCGACCTGGCAGCCGGGGCTGGCGGGCGGGTCCAGCATCAGGCCATTGCGCAGGACAACGCGCAGTACCTCGACAAGACCCTCGGCATCAGCACCCTTGGTGAGGATGGCGTTGGGCAGTTGCTTGTTGCGTGGGTTCCCGTTCGAGGGGACCACGGCGGCACCACAGAGCGCCAGGAACGCAAGGTCATTGGGGCCGTCGCCGGCACCGAGGCATTCCGAGGGTGCGACACCCATTCCGTCGGTGACCACGCGCAGCAGGGCGTAGCCCTTGTGGATGCCTGGCGGCAGGTAGGTGACCGAGTTGTTGTTGGTGATCTCTTCGAGCATCACGGGATGACGACCATCCTGGATTCGGCGCTTGTTGACGTTGTCGATCGCCTTGCGCGCCTTGGGCGCGTACCCCTTGCGCGTCATGATCGCCGTGTGGCCGGTCCAGATCACCTCGGACGGGATCTTGAGACGGCGCATCTCGTGGACGACCTCAGGTGAGTGCAGCCGGGTGAGAACCCGGGGAGCCCTGTCGCCGGGGTACCAGACGGCACCGCCACCCTCGACGATGATGGCGTCGAACAACTTCACGTGTTCTTGTGTCAGCAGGCCCCGCGGTCCCAGGACATAGCCGAGATCGCGCCCCGTGTTCAGGACGATCTTCACGCCGCGCGCCTTGAGCTTGCGGAACTGCGAGATCAACTCAGGGTTGGTCAGCGGCTGCTGATCACCTGCGATGGTGCCATCGAAATCGACGACGACGGCTCTGACCCGCATTGCAGGCGGGATCGTATCCGAACCCGAGGGCACCCCGTGTGGGCGTGCGCCCTATCAGCCGACCGCTCGATTGGCCTCGATGACGTCGACCAGTTCACGGACCGACGCTGCCGATGTCTGCAGCGCGGCGTTCTCGGATTCGGTCAACTCGACCTCGATGACTTCCATGAGGCCACCGGCGCCGAGGCGGCAGGGGACGCCACTGAAGAGGCCCTTGATGCCGTACTCGCCTGTCAGGTAGACGGCGCAGGGGAGGACCTGGCGGGTGTCGAGGAGGATGGCGTCAACCATCTGCGCGGTGGCTGCGGACGGGGCGTAGAACGCCGAGCCGGTCTTGAGCAGGTTGACGATCTCGGCGCCACCCTTGCGGGCGCGGTCCACCAGTTCTTCGAGGCGTGCTGCCGGAATGAGATCGGCGATGGGAACACCGGCGACGGTGGTGAGACGCGTCAGCGGGACCATGGTGTCGCCGTGGCCACCGAGGACGTACGCCTGCACGTCGAGCACAGAGGCGCCGAGTTCCTGCGCGATGAAGGTGCGGAAGCGGGCGGTGTCGAGAACACCGGCCATGCCGAGCACGCGCTCACGCGGGAACTTGGTGACTTCCATCGCCAGTTGTGCCATGGCATCCATGGGATTGCTGACGACGATGAGGATGCAGTTGGGGGAGTGCTTGGCGACCTGCTCGGCCACGCCACCGACGATCTTGGCGTTGGCGTTGACGAGGTCATCGCGGGACATGCCGGGCTTGCGCGGCAGGCCCGACGTGATGATCACGACATCGCTGTTGGCGGTGGGCTCCCAGCCGTTGGCGCCGTCAACGGTCGTACCGGTGACCATCGAGTCGTAGCCGACGACGGGGCCGGCCTCCAGCAGGTCGAGTGCCTTGCCCTCGGCGACGCCCTCAACCACATCGGCGAGCACGACATCGGCGTAATTGCGCTCAGCGAGACGCAGGGCGAGGGTGGCGCCGACATTGCCGGCTCCGACAACGGTGATCTTCGACCGCACGGGAGCTCTCCTAACCTTGAAAAGTTGGCCTAAGGCCGGGCGCGATTGTAGTCCTCGTGGCGCTTCCGCCCGGCGTCTGGCCGCGTCGTTAGCATGGCCGGATGCCCGCCTCGACGCCTTCGCGACCGGGCCGTAAGCCTCCGGGCGCGGCAACTCGGGTGGCTGTTGTCGTGGAACGCCTGGCGGAGGCCTATCCCGAGGCCCTGTGTGCGTTGGACCACAGCACGCCGCTGGAATTGCTCGTGGCCACGATTCTCTCGGCGCAGTGCACCGATGAGCGCGTCAACATGGTCACGCCAGCGCTCTTCGCCCGGTATCGGGATGCGGCCGCTTACGCAGGGGCCGACGTGACGGAGATGGAGGACCTGATTCGCTCCACCGGCTTCTTCCGCAGCAAGACGCGGTCGATCATCGAGATGACGCAAGACCTGCTGGAGCGCCACGGCGGCGAGGTGCCCAGCCGTATGGAAGACCTCGTTCAGCTCCGCGGTGTCGGCCGCAAAACCGCGAATGTGGTTCTGGGAGTGGCGTTTGGCATTCCCGGACTGCCGGTAGACACACAC
>JBEPVH010000291.1:0-3531 GCA_041691115.1 bacterium
GCGTCTCGTCTACATCGCCATGTCGCTGCTGCTGTTCGCCGACGCGGGGCCGCTGTGGCTCCTGGCCATGTTTCGCATCTGCCAGGGAGCTTCGGGAGGTGCCTACGTTCCGGCGCTGCGGGCCGCAATTGCCGATGTCACGCCGCCGGACAGGCGCACCGAGAGCTACGCGCAGCTACAGGCGTTGGAGATGGTGGGGCTCCTCGTCGGGCCGCTCATCGGTGGTGCTGTGGCGCTCTGGCGTGACTCGGGGATCTTCGCGGTGTCGGCAGGCGGAGTTGCCCTCGGACTGACGCAATTCTTCCGCTATCGCGAGTCGCGGGTGGTGGCGGCGCCGGGCAGCACACCCGTGGTCATGGCACGCCGCTGGTGGTTGTCGCGCCATCTGGTTGCCTGTGGCCTCGGATTGGCGGCGATGGGCGCCATGTTCTCGATGTACGACGTCGTCTGGCCCCAGTACCTGACGGCGCGCGGCTACAACAGCTTCGTTATCGGTGTCACGGTCTCTGCATTCGCTCTGCCGATCATGTTTCTGGCAGGGACGGCCGGCCGCCTCGGTGACCGCGCCGACAGGCGTTTGCTGGTCGCAGGGTCGTTCCTGCTCGTCGCCGTGTGTGCTGCCACGTACCCGGCGTTGCGCGACCTGCTGCCGATCATGGCCATCGGCGTCGTCGAGGCCATCGCCATCGTTGCCATCGAACCTTCTCTGTTCGCCGTCATTGCTGAATCGGCGCACCCCGAGGCGCGCGGCAGGGCGATGGGGATGGGCGGGCTGTTCCAATTCGGCGGTTCGGCATTCGGTGCGGGAGCGCTTGGCATCCTCTATGGCATCAGCGAGCCCTTGCCGTTCCGCGGTGGTGCTGTGATGTGCATCCTGGCCGCGATTGCGCTGGTCACCCTGTTGCCGCGACGCGTGCCAACAGCCGAGCCCGATCCTCTCTCCGCCGCCATCGACCTGGAATCGCGCGGCTGATGCGGCGCGACGGCGGAGTTGCCATCCGGTATCATCCCGTGCCCATGGGCCTCTTCAAGCGGGACTCCTCCGCCTCCACGATCGACGCCGCCGAGCATGACCGCCGCCAGAAGCTCGCCGATGAGTACACGGAGGCGCACGGTTGGTGGCACTCCATCGACCTCGGCGAGGGCGTCGTCACCAAGGGGTACAAGTCAACCGAACATCTCACCGATGAGTTGAAGGCTATGCGCTTTCCGGATGTGCGCGGCCGTTCGGTGCTCGATATTGGGGCGTGGGACGGGTTCTATTCGTTCGAAGCCGAGCGTCGTGGCGCCAGTCGTGTTGTTGCCCTCGACCACTTCGTTTGGTGTCTCGACACCCCGGCGCAGCACGCCTACGTCGAGCGCTGCCGTCAGCAGGGAATCAAGCCTCAGCCGTACGAGACGGTGGCTGAGATTTGGCGTCCTACCGAGCTCCCCGGCAAGCGTGGCTTCAACCTTGCGCACGAAGTGCTTGAAAGCAAGGTGGAGGCGGTCGTTGACGACTTCATGACCGTTGACCTGGAGAAGCTCGGCTCGTTCGATGTCGTCTTCTTCCTCGGTGTCCTCTATCACATGAAGGATCCGATCGGATCGCTTGAGCGTCTGCGCAAGATGACCCGCGAGGTTGCCGTCATCGAGACTGAGGCCATGGAGATTCCCGGGTGCAGCGAGAAAGAGGTGTGGGAGTCCTTCTCCTCCGATCAGTTGCACGGTGACATCACTAACTGGTTCGCCCCTAACGCCATGGCGTTGCAGGGCATGTGCCGTGCCGCAGGTTTCCGTGAGGTCGAGGTGACTCGTGGTCCGGCGCCCTTCGGCCCTGGTGCCCAGGGACCGCAGCACTACCGTCTCTTCGTCCACGCTCGGGTCTAGTCCGCGACAGTCAGCCGCGCACGTGCTCCAGAACGGCGTCGTGCAGGTGGCCGTTGGAGGAGATGCCGCCGCCGCCCAGCGGCGGTTTGCCCTGGGGATCGGTGAAACGCCCACCCGCCTCCTCGACGATCAATGAGAGTGCCGCGAAATCCCATTCTTGGGCGCGCGATGTCCAGGCGATGTCGGCGGTGCCGCGTGCCACTGCCAGGTGCGACATGGAGTTGCCGAAGCCGCGGGCATCCCAGCAGCGCCGCGCCAGGCTGATCAGTTCCTCGTCGAGCTGACACCAGGTGAACCCGGAGAGGGATGTGTGCGCCAGCATGGCGGCTTCCATCGTGTCGACAGTCGAGACGGCAAGGCGTTCGCCATTGAGATGCGCACCGCCGCCGCGGGTGGCGTGATAGCGATGGCCGAGGGCCGGCATCGACGCCACGGCGACGACATTCTCGTGGTCGTACTGCAGCGAGATGAGACAGGCCCACAACTCGTTGCCGCGCACGAAGCTCTTGGTGCCGTCGATGGGGTCGATGACCCAGCGCCAGTGGCCGTCCGGTGGGGTGTCGTCGAATTCCTCGCCGACAACGCCGTCTCCGGGCCGCTCGGCGGCGATGAGGCGGCGCAGTTCGGTCTCGATGTTGCGGTCGACCTCGGTGACGGGGGAGAGGTCCGGTTTGCGCTCGACGATCAGGTCGTGGGCACGAAACCGCGCCATGGCCATCTCGTCGGCCTTGTCGGCCAGGCGCTGGGCCAGTTCAAGGAGTTCGTCGAGGTCGCCGGCAGCGTTGCTGGTCATCGTCTCCCAGCGTAACGACGCGGGCTTGTCCGCCGTTGTGCGCAACGGGTCCCCGCTGTTCTATCGTGATCCGGGTACCTGAACTGACCAGCCTGATCCAGGAGTGCCAGATGCACCGCAAGCTCGATTACTTCACCGAGAAGGGTTTCGTCATCCTCAAGGACTACGACGGTACCCCGGTTCCCCAGAGCGAATGGGAGAGCCTTGAATACATGGACTGGAAGTCCGGCGGTGACACCAACTTCGCCCCGCTGGCCTCTGCCACCGGCGAGATGGACTGCAAGGGGTTCTGGGACCACGGCAAGGCCGACAAGGACGGGATCTGGACCAAGAACCGTGATCTCGCGCCGACGATGGTCAAGTACGTCGAATCGATCGGTGGCAACTACGGCCGGGTTCGCGTTATCAAGCTTAATCCGTCCGAAGAGGAGCAGGCACTACGCCAGCTTCATCTCGACGACAACAACCGCCTCAACCCGGACGGCGACGGCTGGGTGGTGAGGTCATGGCTCGAACTGGCCAACTCTCCCGGTAAGTCGACGTTCATCCTGCGCGACGACAAGGACGATCCCTCGACCGAGTCGCGGGTCACCTTGCACCCCGGCCGCCAGGTGATCATCGACACCGAGCGGCTGTATCACGTGGTCCACCACCCCGGGCCCGAGCCGCGCTACGCCCTCATCACCTCATGGGAATCCAACGACGCGCTGGATGCCTGGATCAAGAGCCAGCTGCCCTCCGAGGCGGCTGTTCGCTGATACAGAGAAGCGGCCGCCCCCGGGGGCGGGGGCTGACGCACTGAACCAGGCGGTGGTGTTGGAGGGTGTTGGGGGTTTGTGTTTGTGGGGAAGGGTTTACGGCAACGGAGG
>JBEPVH010000292.1:0-3529 GCA_041691115.1 bacterium
GGCCTGGGCTGCGTCGCGGGTTCCCGCCTTGTCGCCACGGCCCAGCCAGCGGCCGACCGCCAGGGCTGCCGCCTCGGTGGCCCGGAGCATCTCCAGGCCGCGGTGCGAGTCCCGGCTGAGGCGGGCGCGCGTCGAACGTGCTGTCGGACGCGCAGCTGTGCTCACCCCCCGATTATCCGCAGTTCCGCAGTCTCAGGCGGAGGGCTCGGCCGGACGCTTGGCCGAACGGGGTCGCGGCGCCCGTTCTGGGGCCTTGCCCTCGATATGGCGCTCAGACACAGCCACCCCGGCACGCTCGCACGAGGCGCGGAGGAAATCGCGGAACAGCGGGTGCGGCCGGTTGGGCCGCGAGCGGAACTCAGGATGGAACTGCGAGCCGACGAAGAAGGGATGATCGCGGAGCTCGATGATCTCGACGAGACGGCCGTTGGGCGATGTCCCGGAGAAGACCACGCCCGCCTTCTTGAGCTGGTCGCGGTAGTGGTTGTTGAACTCGAAGCGATGGCGATGGCGCTCGTAGACCACTGTCTCGCCGTAGGCGTTGCCCGCACGTGAGCCCGGTGTCAGCTTGCAGGGGTAGACGCCCAGGCGCATGGTTCCGCCCTTGTCCTCGATGTCGCGCTGCTCAGGCAGCAGGTCGATCACGGGATGGGCTGTGAAGGCGTTGAACTCGGTGGAGTTCGCGTCGGGAGCGTCGAGAGCCTCACGGGCGATGTCGACGACGGCACATTGCATACCCAGGCAAAGACCCAGGTAGGGCACCTTGTTGTGCCGGGCGAAGCGTGACGCGAGGACCTTGCCCTCAATACCGCGATGGCCGAAGCCGCCGGGAACGACAACGCCGTGGACCGTCTCGAGGATCGAGGGATCCTGCTCCAGCGTCTCCGAGTTGACCCACACAAGATCCAACTCGGCACCGTTATGCACCGCAGCGTGGCGCAGCGATTCGGTCACCGAGATGTAGGCATCGGGCATCTCGACGTACTTGCCGACGAGTGCAATGCGTACCGGAGGCTTGGGCGCCTCGATGCGCGCGACCAGCTCACGCCACTCGGCGAGATCCGGCTCGCCGCCGCTGAGACTCAACTGCTCGGTGACGTAATCGCCGAGGCCGGCTGCCTCGAGGACCAGCGGCACCTGGTAGATGGAGCGGGCGTCGGGAACGGAGATGACGGCGCGCATCGGCACGTCGCCGAAGAGGGCGATCTTCTCGCGGAGGCTGTCACTGATGGGCTTCTCGGAGCGCGCCACGATCACATCCGGCTGGATACCGATCGAGCGCAGCGTATTCACGGAATGCTGCGTCGGCTTGCTCTTGAATTCCTCGGCAGCCGCGATGAAGGGGATCAGCGTGCAGTGGATGTAGAGCACGTTGTTGCGACCGACATCGTTCTTCAACTGGCGGATGGCCTCGAGGAACGGCAGCGACTCGATGTCACCGACGGTGCCGCCGACTTCGACGATCACAACCTCGGGCTCGGGCAGTTCGTTCTCAATAACGCGCAGAACACGCGCCTTGATCTCGTTGGTGATGTGCGGGATGACCTGCACGGTGCCGCCGAGGAAGTCGCCGCGGCGCTCCTTGGCAAGGACCGTGGCGTAGATGCGGCCTGTGGTGACGTTGGATGCCTTGCTCAGCGAGGAATCCACAAAGCGTTCGTAATGGCCCAGGTCAAGGTCAGTCTCAGCACCGTCGTCAGTGACAAAGACCTCGCCATGCTGGTACGGCGACATGGTGCCGGGATCCACATTGAGATATGGATCGAGCTTCATCATGCCGACGTGCACGCCTCTCGCTTTGAGAATCGTGCCCAGGGAAGCGGCAGTAATGCCCTTACCCAGGGAGGAGACGACACCACCGGTCACAAAGACGAACTTCGCCATGGTGCAGCCTCCAGGTGGTTTTCCGCATGGTAGCAACACCCGTGCAATCGGAGTCGCCACCTTGTAAGCGCAAGCGTCCGGGGATCAGGTGCGGGGTTCGAGAACCACCACGCGCGTCTCATCCACGTTGGTCATGCTGCCGTTGAGATTGAGCTTGGGAACCGACACGACGTCGCCTGTGATGCCCATCTCGCGAGCGAATGCATCGACACCGGCGTAGCCACCGTCTGCTGCCGACGCGCTGTAGCGCACCGGGATCACAATCGCCGGCTCGACGGCGCGGGTCAGCTTGGTGGCGCTAGCGGCATCGAGGCCGTCTCCCCCACCGACGGGCAGTATCAGCACGTCGACATGACCGAGGGAGTCGATCTCCTCCTCGGTGAGTTGCCGCGACAGCGCTCCGACAGCGACGACGCGGACGTCATCGACCTCGACACGCATGATCGTCGGCTGACCCGATGGCAGACCGCTGATGGCGACACCGCGAACCTCGTACTCGCCTGGTCCGGAGATCTCCTGCGCCCTGCCCTCGGCAGGGTGCAGGGTCTCGGTCTTGCCGATCCTGTCGGTCCGCACCACGATGTCGGTGGGAGCCTTGGCCATGGCGGCCTCGACCTGCGGTGTGGGATCGACGATGACCTGGGTGTCGCGGCCGCGAAGGCGCACACACGAGACGCCGAGGTAGTTGATTTCCATCGCGGCGATCGTACCCATTCGCCTCGGTCAGGCGGCGAGGGTGATGGCCACCTGCTGCGACGTGCCTCGGACCGAGACGCTCAGCGTCGCGTGACCACCCGCAGCCAGTCCGAAGGCGGTGGGCTCGAAGGGATGCCCGGCGTCGACGGGCGTGCCGCCAACGGCAGTGACCACCTCCCCGGGCTGCAACCCTGACGTCTGAGCAGGCGACCCTGGGACCACCGCAATGATCAGCGCTCCCGGCGGCAGGCCCGCGAGTGCTGCGGCTGCTGGATCGAGGATCTCGGTGACGGCACCGAAGGACGGACGCGTTGCCGCAGCTCCCTGGGTGGCGATGGCGAGCACGCGAGCCGCGACACCGGCGGGCACGACAGTGACGGGACCGGCCTGTGAGGCACCTGTCACCGTGACGCCTGCCACGCCGCCATTGCCGTCGATGACGGGTGCACCGTCGTCAGCAGCGCCAATAGCCGCGTCAACAAGGGTGACGCCGCCCAAGGTGACGGTATCGACACGTGCCGTCTGGCCCATGGCCCGTACCGTGCCCACAGCGACCTCGGGCCCCGCAGCAGTCCTTCCCAGAACCAGCGCCAGATCACCGGCCCGCTGAGTGCCGTCGGTGAGTGTCAGCGGCACCAGGTCGCGGGCTCCGGCGAGGCGCAGGACGGCGATGCCGTGCTCAGCGTCGGCGGCGGCGACGGTGGCGTCATAGACATGGCCGTCGGCGGTGGCCACACGCAACTGCGTGGCGCCGCTCACTGCATGTGCCGACGTCATCACCAGTCCGTCCGCCGAGACGACGAACCCGGTGGCGTACGTGGGGGCTCCCGCAGCATCGGTGGCCCGAGGCGCAATCGAAATAGAGACCAGAGATGGCGCGCGCTGCGCTGCCAGGTCGGCGATGTTGGTACTGCCGCCTGCGGCCACCGCGACAGGTGTGCCCGCCCTC
>JBEPVH010000293.1:0-3526 GCA_041691115.1 bacterium
GGATGCCATCGGCGGCAAGCCTAGCGCCGGGCGACGACCACTGTGTGTCGCCGGATCAGGTCGGCGACGCCGCCGTCTGGATCCAGGTCAGATCGATGGAGTTGGCACAGGCCGGGGTGCCCGCCTTGGGGTCCCGTACCCCGGGGCCGGGGTCTGCGTGCCAGGCGATGTCGCCCTTGACCAGCGTGATGTTTCCCGAGTCGGGCGGATCGTGGCCCTCCGCCAGAGCCAGCCAGAGCTTGGTCCTCTGCTCCGGAAGTGCGGTGCCATAGATCGTCATGGTTCCGGCCGCCGGGCAGTTCTTGTCCTTGCCGTAGGTGTATTCCCACTTGTAGACGCCGGCGCGAGTGATCTCGTCGGGCTTGTCCATGGAATCGAGCGTGAAATGCGGCGGTGGATTGCCGCAGGAGGCGACAACGGCGGCAATACCGAGGGCCGCCGCCGTCCGGGCCAGAAAACTCACGATTCCGACGGTACCAGGGATCAGAGAAGGATGAACATCAGCACGGCGAGGACCAGCAGTCCGCCCATGCCGTGCCATCGGTATTTCTGGATTCGTGGATCGGTGGCCACCACCACGCCGCAGGCTGCACCCCAGGCGACAAACACGAGGGGCACCTCCCAGATCGACGAAGCAGAGTGCGATGTCCGGAGGTTGTCGAACACCTGAACCATCCATCCGGCGGCGAAGAGACCGGCGAGCGCCGCGAGGACCGCTGCGATGGGCTGGGCCTTGATGTTGCGCTCATCGAGGAACGCGTTCAGCACCAGACCGAAGGCGATGCCGACGGGCAGGGCTGCGAGTTCGCGACCGAAGGAGATGCCCGTCGGCGTATTTGAGCTGTGGCAGGTAACGGCACACGTATCGGCGAGGAAACCCACGCTCGCAGGGTCCCAGGGGAGAAAGGACACGCCGCGGACGATACTCAACGACGGCCGGGTTGTCTGCCTTTTGCGCGCCGGGGCGCTGCGTTCGACGCGTCCGCGGCATCGGCGACCGCCAGCTCAGGATCGTCGAGGCGGCGGCGCAGTTCGACCAGGCGATCCCGAAGCTCGGCAGCACGCTCATACTCGAGGTCCCGCGCGGCGCGCTTCATCTCCTTCTCGACATCCTTGGCAAGGCGCAGGACCTCATCGGGCGGCAGGCCCGCGGCCTCTTGGAAGCTGGCTGCACGGGTACTCACCTGATCGCGATGCGACTCCATCTGGTAGACGGCCTTGACGATGGTCGTCGGCGTGATGCCGTGCTCTTCGTTGTAAGCCATCTGAATCGCACGGCGCCTGTCGGTCTCGGCCATCGCCCGCGCCATTGCGTCGGATGTTCTGTCGGCATACATGACGACGTGGCCGGCGACGTTGCGGGCGGCGCGGCCCACCGTTTGAATGAGCGAGCGGTAGCCACGGAGGTAGCCCTCCTTGTCGGCGTCAAGGATGCCGATGAACGACACCTCGGGAAGGTCGAGTCCCTCACGGAGCAGGTTGATGCCCACGAGAACATCGAAGACACCCAGGCGCAGGTCACGAATGATCTCGACGCGCTCCATGGTGTCGATGTCGGAGTGCAGATAACGCACGCGGACTCCGGCCTCACGCAGATAGTCCGTGAGGTCCTCGGCCATCTTCTTGGTGAGCGTCGTGATGAGGCATCGCTCCTGGCGCTCGACGCGGCGCCGGATCTGCGCCATCAGGTCGTCGATCTGGCCTTCGGACGGCTTCACCTCGATGGTCGGATCGATGAGGCCTGTAGGACGGATGATCTGCTCGACAACGCGCTCGTTGTGCTCCTCCTCGTACGGCCCCGGCGTTGCCGAGACGTAGAGGATCTGCCCGACCATGGCGTTCCATTCCTCGAACGTCAGAGGTCTGTTGTCCAGAGCCGACGGCAGCCGGAACCCGTACTCAACGAGGGGAATCTTGCGGGCCCTGTCGCCGAGGTGCATGCCGTTGATCTGCGGTACCGCCACGTGCGATTCGTCGACAACGATGAGAGTGTCGTCGGGCAGGAAGTCGAGCAGGCAGTGGGGGCGTTCACCTTCGGCACGCCCTGCCAGATGGCGGGAGTAGTTCTCGATGCCGGCGCACGTGCCGGTCTCACGCATCATCTCCATGTCGAACGTCGTGCGTTGCCGCAACCGCTGGGCTTCGAGCAGGCGGCCGCGTCGCTCCAGATCGGTCACCGTTGCCTCGAGTTCGTTCTCGATGCGCTCCAGGGCCACGTTCATCATCTCGGTCGGCGTCACGTAGTGCGATGCCGGGAAGATCGTCGTCTCGTCGCGTACCGCGAGGATCTCGCCGGTGAGGGCGTCGAACTCCTTGATCGACTCCACCGTGTCACCGAAGAACTCGATCCGCGTCGCCACCTCCTCGTAGGCGGGCTGGATGTCGACGACGTCGCCGCGGACGCGGAAGCGAAGGCGCCCGAAGTCCATGTCGTTGCGCGAGTACTGCAGGTCGGCGAACTTACGCAGCACGATGTCGCGACGCCAGGTGTCGCCCTTCTTCAGCGAGATGGACTCGCCGAGGTAGTTCTCCGGCGAGCCGATGCCGTAGATGCAGGAGATCGAGGCCACGACGATGACGTCACGCCGCGTGAGAAGAGCGCGGGTTGCCGAGTTGCGCAGCCTGTCGATCTCCTCGTTACGCGAGGAGTCCTTCTCGATATACGTGTCGGTCCGGGCGATGTAGGCCTCGGGCTGGTAGTAGTCGTAGTACGAAACAAAGTACTCAACAGAGTTGGTAGGGAAGAATTCACGAAACTCGGCCCACAACTGAGCCGCCAGTGTCTTGTTCGGCGACAGAACGAGGACAGGCCGCTGAATCTCATTGATGACACTGGCCACCGAGAAGGTCTTGCCCGACCCGGTGACGCCGAGCAGAACCTGCTCGCGCAGTCCCTGCTGGATGCCGTCGATGAGGCCGGCAATGGCCGTGGGCTGATCCCCCGTTGGGCTGAACGGCGCGGTCAGGGAAAAGTCAGGCACCGGGTCAGTCTACGGGGCGGCGCCCGCTGCCCGGCACAGGCGATTCCCGGTGCAACGGTCCGGTGGTGGCGTGACCGAATCGTGACGGCGTGGCCGACCATCGGGGGCGATGAGAGTGCGTATACCGCTACTCGCCGCTCTGGTACCGATGCTGCTGCTTCCGTCAGCGCATCCCACAGCGGTGGCAGCTTCGATTCCCGGCGCGCCGGGGTGCAGCTTCTTCCCCGCCAACTCGGTGTGGAACACCGACATCAGTTCGATGCCGGTGAATGCCAAGTCGCCGCAGTGGGTCGCATCCATGAGTGGCGGCGCGGCGAACATCCATCCCGACTTTGGCAAGTCCGACGATCCCTCGGTCCCCTACGGCATTCCCTACACAGTGGTCGACAACAGTCATGCCACCACGACGGTGAATTTCGACTACGGCGACGAGAGTGACACCGGGCCATACCCCTTCGGCACCGATACCCCGATCGAAGGTGGGGCCGCATCGGGCGGCGACCGCCATGCCCTCATGGTGAACAGCGCCACGTGCACCCTGTACG
>JBEPVH010000294.1:0-3493 GCA_041691115.1 bacterium
CCCGGGCGCGTCGACAGAGTCGGCGCCGTTGTCCTCGACGAAATCCACTACATCGACGACTTCCCCCGGGGCACGGTGTGGGAAGAGGTCATCATCGAAGCGCCGGCGCACATTCGCCTCATCGGCCTCTCGGCAACTATCAGCAACGTCGACGAGGTCGCCGCCTGGATGACCGAATTGCGTGGCGACATCGCCACCGTCAAGCGCACGGAGCGCCCTGTGGCGCTGGAGATGTGGCTGGCGCTGGACAACACCCTGTTGCCACTGTTCGATGCGAAGGGCCACGTCGCCAAGAAGACGATGGAGCGAGCGCAGAACGCCGAGGTCAGCCAGGGACGTTTCCGCTACTCCCGGCGCGCACCCGACAACGATCTCTTCGTCATCATTCATGAGCTGCAGCGCCGCGACATGCTGCCCGCCATCTATTTCATCTTCTCGCGCAAGGGCTGCCGTGAGGCGCTGGCGCGGTGCACGATGCACGGCCTCGACCTGACGACGCGTGAAGAGAAGAAGCTCATCGAGACGGAATTCAACCGCCGTATCGACACCATCGCGGATGCCGACGAGCGCGCCGTCTTCCGCCAGGCCATCGACGTCATCGCACTGCGCAACGGCGTTGCGATGCACCACGCCGGCATGCTCCCCTACGCCAAGGAGACGGTGGAGTCACTCTTCCACCGCGGCCTGATCCGTGTCGTCTTCGCCACCGAGACTCTCTCGCTCGGCCTCAACATGCCGGCGCGCGCCTGCGTCATCTCCTCATTCACCAAGTTCGATGGACAGGGCTTTGCCTCGCTGACATCGGGCGAGCTCATCCAGTTGATGGGGCGCGCCGGACGCCGTGGCATCGACACGCTGGGTCACGGCATCGTCCTCAAGGAATCCGACGTCGACATCCGCGACATCTACGAAGCGGCTCTCGGCGGCGAGATGTCCGTCATCTCGAAGTTCGCACCGACATACACGATGGCACTGACGCTCCTGCGGACCCGCTCCGTGGAGCAGGCCGAAGAACTCATGGAGAAGTCCTTCGGTCAGTACCAGGCAGTTCACCACGGCGACACCTGGGATCTGCGCCGCGGCAACGCCGAGGGGCGCCTCACCGATCTACGGGCACTCGTCTTCCGGCATCCGGCCATCAAGTGCACGGAGCGAACGCTGTCCCAGTTCATCCACGCCGATCGCTCGATCATCGAGCAGCAGCAGGTGCTGCGTCGTGCCAAACGGGACAACTTCCGAAATGGCCGAGGTGGAGGACGCCGCGGCGCTCCCGATCCCGGCCAGCGCATTGAACGCCTGCAGCGTGACATCAAGAACCTGCACCGCCAATGGAATGATTCGCCGTGCCGCCACTGCCCGTACCTCGCCGATCATCGCGGCCAACGTTTCGAGATCAACGACCTTGAGGAGACGTTGCGCGGCGGCGAAGCCGAGCTGGGTGCGGCGCGCGACAGATATCGCCGTGAGTTCCGCGCCCTGCGCGCCGTGCTGCGCGAGGCGGGCTTCATCGAGCACGACAAGCCCACTGAGTTGGGATCGCTGGCAGCGTCGTTGTACGGTGAGAGCGCCCTGATCGTCGCCGACGCCGTTGCCGCCGGAATCCTCGAGCGGCTGACACCGCCGGAACTTGCTGCCGTCCTCGTCATGCTCGTGTCCGAGGATCGTGGCCGCGACCGCGCCGGCAGCAACCGAGACAGGTTCCCCACCGAACAGGTGGAGCGCTGTGGCCGCGCCTTGCGTGCCGTGCTGCATCGCCTCATGGCATTGGAGGAGACGCACGGACTGCGCACCCTGCGGCCTCTCTCGTACGACCACATCCGCGTCGCCTACGACTGGGCCGCGGGCGTCCCCCTCACCGAACTACAACCGCCCGGTGGCGCCGACCTCGGTGACGTGGTGAAAGCAGTGAAGAACCTCTATTCACTGCTGCGCCAGATGGAACAGGCCTTGCGCAAGCATCCGTTGCACGGTCTCGTGTCGCGCACCCGCGAGGCGCTGGAACGCGACCTCATCAAGCGGGTCTAGCTCGAGCCCAACGCCGGAGCTAGAACGCGCTTACCCCGTTGGGTGTGCCGAGGCCGGTGGGGCCGTCATAGCCGGGACCTGCCGTGCACAGCAGCGAACCACCGCAGTTGCCGTTGCTGCCCGCGGTGACGTCGAAGAGCGACGCAGGAGTGGCATAGGCAGCCGACGGGCCGTTGAGCGCGGCGGCGTTACCGGCGAGGGCGTACACGGAGGCGATGATCGGTGCTGCCACCGATGTGCCACCGAAGCGCAGCCAGCCGGTTGTGCGGTACGAGTCATAGACAGCGACACCGGTTGCCGGATCGGCCACCGCGGAGACGTCGGCGATGCTGCGGTTCGCACATGCGGCGTCGGTCTGCCACGCGGGCTTGGCGTCATAGGTGCTGCAGCCACTGCCGGCACCGGACCATGCGGTCTCCGTCCAGCCGCGCGATGTGGAACTGCGCGTCAGCGTCGTGCCGCCGACTGCGGTGACGAAGCGCGAGGCTGCGGGATATTCAGGGCCATATCCGCTGTCACCCGAGCTTGCCGTGATGGCGATACCCGGATGGTTGAAATAGGTGGTGTCCCACGACGGGTCACTGCTTGACTCCGATCCGCCGTAGCTGTTGCTGATGGCTGTGGCGCCGAGCAATGCAGCCCTGTTCACCGAGAGGCCGAGGTTGACCATGCTGTTGTTGGTCGCCTCGACGAGGAGGATGTGGCAGTTGGGGCAGATCGCCGACACCATGTCGAGGTCGAGCGAGATCTCCTGGGCCCAGCCGGAATCAGCGCGGGGGTAGGGAGTGCCGCCGTTCTGATTGACCTTGCGGAAACAGCCGTTGGCAGTGGTGCATGGTGCGATGCCGAACTGGCTGCGGTAGCGCGCCAGGTCGGACTCGGCGCTCGGATCATCAAAGGCATCGACGATGGCGACTGTCTGGCCGGCACCGGCAGTCGTCGAGGGCAGCGCATACGCAGCGCGCAGATCGGCGGGGAAGAGGCCCGACGGCGACCCCGAACCACCGGGACGACCGTTGTGGGTCACCCGTGCATTACACGTTGCGAAGCCGGGAGATGCGGCGCCGCAGACGGCGGCCGAATTAGGCGAGGCGGCTTCCACGGACTGCGCTTGCGGCTTTGCGACAAGCAGCATCACTCCGGCAAGCACCAGCAGCGCTGCGAGGCGGCGGCGTCCCCTCATCTCTATTCCTCCCGGACCAGGCTTTCGGGCAGCGAGACCAGCCTGTAAGGGAGATCGCTGACGTCGTAGTAGCGTATGGGCTTCTTGAGGCGTTTGGCAATACCCACTTGGACCTTCACGCCCAGCGACATGTTGCCGAACACCCACATCTCGTCGGATCGCACGATGAGGTTGTTGAACGCCTCACGCACGGTTTCCTTGGGAACGGTGTGCAGTAGGTAGTAGTCGAAGAGCATGAACGGGCACAACGGCACATGCCCCTCATCAAGAACGAACTTGGTGATG
>JBEPVH010000295.1:0-3486 GCA_041691115.1 bacterium
GAACACGAGTTGGGGTTGCTCGATCCGCCGCGAGGTCCGGAATCGGGCATTTGACGTTGTGGCGACGTCTATACATCGCGAATGTATTGCGGTGGTGGTGAGGCTGTAACAGGCTCGCTCCGAAGCGTCTGCGACGTCACGTTTGTCTGGATAATCGGGCGCAGCACACCGCAAAGATGCGCCCGGGAAGGCGAGCGTCCACACGGGTTGGGCACATGCGCTACACACGGGCAATTGCCACGGTTCTCACGGCACTCGTTGGTGTTGTGAGTGGCGTTGCTCTTCCCACCGACGTCCTCGCCGACGGCGGTGGCGGTGGTGTCGGCAGCGGTGGTGGCCTCGGTCCCGGTGGCGGCGGTGGTGGACCTCTTTTCAGCGCCGACTGTGGCTGGCCGACGCGAGTCCTGGTTCTCTACAGCGAAAACACCTACGGCGACAAGTCGGGATGGGCGCCCGGTGGTGCACCGCCAACGGCTGTCGAATCGGTGGCGCCGAACCATGTTCTGCAGGATTCCATCGCCGACGAGACGTCGGTCGCCACCAACGACATGGCCTATCTGATCGATCCCGAGACCGGCTACGCATGGGGCCCGCCGTCGCTCGGCAACTCGCACATGCACAAAGGCAAGATGGAGGGTGATCCTCCCGGCCTGACAGGACCGCTTGCCAATCCCAGCAGCCCGCCTCCAGGATTCGCCAACTCGGGTCCGCCGACGCCGCCGTCGGCCCAGGACTTCTACCCCGGTTGGTGGTGCTACACCTACGCGGGCGGCAAGCCGGCACCGCCGGCATACGTGCCAGCCAATCCCGTCGTTCCCCAGGGACAGACCTCGGTGAACTTCGCCAACAACCTGCTCGTGCAGGAGAACGTCGTCGCCGCCCAGGCCGAGGTGTGCCCCACCGATGGCACCGCGGGTTTGCCGCCGCTGGGCATCGCTCCGCCGTCGCCCCCAGCCAAGGCGCCGGGACAGGTAACGGTGCGACGCTGGCCCACAGCCGATCCCGCTCCCAACCCGACGCAGTGCCCGCAGTCATTGACAGTGCGCACGTTCGCACCGTCGGCGGGCGGTGACTGGGACATCATCATCGAAGAGTCGCCCGTCCCCGATGACCCCACAACGGGATGCACCAAGGGCACCGGCGGCTACGAATGGGAATGGGCTCCGTCGACATTCGTCGGTTCCGGTCCGGGCTCGCTTCAGAAGAGCTGCACGACGGCTCCCAACGATCCTGAGAACTTCTTCCACGTCGTCGATTGCGGCGGCGGCTGCCCCAACGCACCACCGTGTAATTTCGACTGCACTAACTACGACCCGCAGCGCCAGGGCGCTCAGGCAGGCGTCTCGGTGAAGCTCACCGTCCACTGGACGTGGTACTGCTACGGCTGGTTCAGTTTCGACGACCATGCGGGCGATGCCTGGACACACACATTCGGCTGGTCGCCGAGCGCGTTGCGTACATGGACACCGCCGGACGGCCAGGCCGATATCTGGGTCACCTGCGATGCCCCCGTGACGCAGTACTACCGCTCGACAGACATGCGCAACATCCAGCAGATCGAGGCGATCGCCAGCTAGCTCAGTCCAGGCCGAGATCCTGCGCGGTCGGAGTGAGCAGTTGTGCAGCGGCTTCGCGCAGTGTCGTTGTGCGGTGCTCGTGAGCCCGGGCGACGGCGCTAAAGAGACTGTGCAGCGTGTAGCCCGACGTGTCGCGGCCGATGACATCGCCGGAGGAGTCGAGGACGGTGATGCCGTACGCGGTCAGCGTGCTCGACGACGTACGGCCTGAGCTGCTGCCGGAGACTGCCAGGTATGGCCGCGACTCGATGGTGACGGTGAACTCGCCGGCCGGGATCTCGTAGATGGTCGCCGCTTCGGCCGTCGGCGTCGACAGATCCACCGTGCGGGTGATCGGCAGAGCGGCGGCCGTTGCTGGGTTGCAGAGCTGGTCGTTGAGCCATACGGCTGCCTGTTCTGCGAGCTGCTTGGAGGTCACGACGTCAGTGTCGAATGGCCTCGCGGACATCGCACACCCAATGGCGGGCGGTCGAAGCGGCTACGCCAGTTCTTGGGGTGCCGGCGGGGATGCCAGCGGCACTGACGGTGCAGCAGGCTTACTGGGCTTGGGGCCGAGGTACTTCTGCAACAGCTTGGGACCGCGCCATTCCCTGTTCGGCACCATCAAGCTGCGGATCGACTCGGCACCCTCGTTCACGATGGTGTCGATGTCCTTACCCTCGGGGTAGATCGGTGCGCCGATGTACACGTGGACACGCTTGAGGAAGTACGGCGACCGCGTGCCGGTGATGCCGATGGGGACGATGGGCACGTTGGCCTGCGACGAGAAATGCGCGAAGCCCTTCTTGAAGGGCAGCAACTCGCCCTCGGCAGGACCACACTTGGCCTCGGGGAAGAGAAGGATCGCGCAGCCCAGATTGAGGGCATCGACGGGGCGCTGCCGCAGCTTGGCGTCACCGTGGACCTGGCGATCCACAGGGATGAGACCGCCGACGGTGCGGATGAACCACCACTTGATGCGGCTTCGTGCGAAGGCGTCGGGGTCGCCGAGTGCATGCAGCCGCGGACTTGCGGGCAGTGCCTCGGTCAGAAGCGGGCCGTCGAGCACCGAGAGGTGATTCGAGATGGCGACGTAGGCACCCTTGGGAAGGTTGTCCTTGCCGTGCACCTTGACCCGCAGGAAGAAGTGCATCAGAGGCCGGATCAGGGCTCGCTGTACTCGATAGGCAAACGTCGCCTTGGGAATGATCGGCAACGCATCAGCGTCGACGTGCACATGCCCTTCGGATTCCTCTGGGTAATCCATCTCTATCCCCTCATCCCCGATCCCTGGGCGGGGACTCTAGCGGGGATCGGCGCGATCGCGTCAGGCGAGCTCTCGCGCCCGAGCCTGGCGGGAATCAGCGAGTTGGATGTGGCGTCGCATGAAGTCATGGTGGGGGCCTGAATTCTTGCGCCCGGCGAGGGGCACTTCGGTGGCGGCTATGACCAGAGCGTATTTGAGGGCCCGTTGCGGATCAGCGCCGAGACGGTCGCAGAGGGTCGCGATCTTCTCTTCGACGCCAGCCCCCGGTTCGGCTGTGACGGCGAAGGTGGCGATGTCGAACTCACGATCACCGATGCAGGGGCGGGGATCGATGGCTGCCAGGCCACCTCGCTTCTGGTCTTCGAGAAGGTTCTTGGGAAGGGCGTCGCCGTGCAGCAGGACCTCTCTGGCGGGATCGGCCGACCGGGCCAGATGAGCTGCCATGACGGCCACACGGCCCAGATCGGAGGCGTCGGCGCGCCGCTCAGCATTCTTGACGTCCTCGCCGGGCACCTCGTTGCATCGGGAGAGGGCACGGTCAATGCGGAACTGGATCTCCGAGCCGAGGCGCGGATAATCCCGGGTCGTCGCTTGAACCGGGAGATGGATCTGGCGCATGACCTGAGCCACCTCGTCGAGGCCGCTGGCCGGGGTCCCGGGACG
>JBEPVH010000296.1:0-3486 GCA_041691115.1 bacterium
GAGCAGCGCGATGACAGCGGTCAGCGGATGGTCGGGATCCAACTCCCGGACGATCGCCCAGACGAGGAACACCGAAACACCCGCGGTGACAGCACCGGTGACCACGTTGACGGGCGTCTCGGGACGCAGGAACAGCCGGATGCCACTGATGATCCCGGCGGTGGCGCCGCCGCTGAGTACGGCGAGGTTCGATGGAATCCGAGGATCAAGGCCGCGGAGGAATCCCGATCCGAGCTTGCGGCGTTGTGCTGTCGGGCTCGCTGTCATCGGCGGTATTCTCGCTGACCGGACCGCTGTCCGCCGCCGACTTTCCGTGTCAGGCGGTACGGGCAGGTACCTGGCGGGGGTTCGTCGCGTCGGGCTCGGGCGGCAGAATGAATCCGACCTCAAGAGACTCGGCGAGCGCACGCAGGCGCGCGTAGAACCCTGACGTGTGCGGTGAACGCTGCAAGCGCAGGCCACCGAAGTCGTAGTGGTGCACCCATTCGTGCAGCAGCGTGTTGAGGAACACCTTGGGAGAGATGACCTTTTGGCGCACTGCTGTGCGGTGGTAGATACGAATTCGAGCCTTGGTGATGCCGTCGGGATTGAGCACGCAGCGGTAGTAGCCGTACGTCTTGCTCTGCAGGCGCTGGCCGTCGTGCTCATGCACCTGCGCACGGTCGGCGACGACGATGTCGACGTGCGGTAATCCTGCCAACGCCGACAACTCATCGACGAGAAGCTGGGCTACGCGGCGACGTTCCAAATGATCCTCACCAACCTCGAGCATGCGCAGGACGAGGCCACGCGCGACGGCACTCGGTGCAACAGGAAGCCCACTGGCGGCCTGGCTGCGGTTGTACGTTGAATCGGGAGTGCGGCGCCGCGTGAACATCTACACGGCAGTATAGGTCGGCGATCGCCACACTTCTCTGTGCGCGCGACAATGCGGAATGCGCCCCCGTAGCCCAATTGGCAGAGGCAGCCGACTTAAAATCGGTCCAGTGGAGGTTCGATCCCTCCCGGGGGTACGCCGTCGCGGCAGGATAGGCGGATGCCTGTGGAGCTTTCGGCCATCGATGCACGCCGCCTGGCCGTTGCCGCGCAGGGTCTGACGGGCCGGCGCCACTCGTCGCCGCGACGTCTGCTCGACGACCTCGGCGCGATCCAGCTGGACACGATCTCTGTGCTCGCAAGGTCGCATGAGCTTGTGTGTCATGCGCGTCTGGGCAGCACCACCCGGGACCAGGTCAACGCCGCGTTCTGGGGGAGACGGCGCGATGTCTTCGAGTACTGGGCGCACGCCGCCTGTCTGCTGCCGATGGACCTGTGGCCGTCGATGGCGCTGCGGCGGCGCCGCAACCGTTTGCGTTTCGGCGATGCCGATGATGGTCAGAAGGCGGCGCGCGCCGAGGTCCTTGCCGAGCTGACATCACGCGGACCGCTCCTCATCGGCGAACTGGGCGGTGCCCGCGACAAACCCGGATGGTGGGAATGGTCGCCGCTCAAGCGCGCCGCCGAGCTCCTCCTGGCCATGGGCGACGTCGTGACTGTCGAACGCCGCGGCTGGCGCCGCGTGTATGACCTGCCGGAGCGGGCCATTCCCGCTGACCTGCTGGCCCAGGATCCGGATGACGTCACCTGCGCAACCGACCTCATCGGCATCGCGTCACGGCGGATGGGAGTGGCGACAACGCCGGATCTGGCCGACTACTTCCGTCTGACGATCGCGCATGCGCGCACCGGGATCACCGCTGCAGGCCTCGAACCCGCCCGCGTCGAGGGCTGGGACAAACCTGCATGGCTGGCTGCCGGCGCGTTGCGAACGAAACTGCCGACGGCACACAGGCCCGTCCTGCTGTCGCCCTTCGATTCATTGATCTGGTTCCGGGAGCGCGCCGAGCGGGCGTTCGAATTTCGGCATCGCATTGAGGCCTACACACCTGCTGCCAAGCGTCAGCAGGGCTATTTCGCGATGCCACTCCTGGCTGACTTCGGACTCCGCGGTTGGGCCGATCCCAAGCGCGACGGCAGCACCCTCATCATTCGCAATCATCAGGTCGAGGCGGCTGCTGTCCCGGCGATGGCCGAGGCGGTGGCCGACGCCGCCGCGTGGAAGGGGTGCGACGCCGTGGTCGTCGAGGGCGGCGAACGCATCACTCGCGACGGCATCATGCGTGCGCTTGCGGCTGCGGGGCTGGCGCCGAATACGCCCTGATCGCACCAGGGGAGTTCAGATCGCGCTACGCTCAGAGCGTGTTGGAACGAATCCTCGATCACGGAACGCGGGCCCTCGATAGCGCCATCCTCTGGCAACTCGGCACGCTTCCCGTTCCGCCCACTGATCGCTCCGACTTTCCGCCTGTAGACGCCAAGGAGTTCTGGGCCGAATCGCGCGTGCGCCGGCCCTCGTCCGTCGAGGTGGTACGCGACCTGGGGACCCGCGACAACGGAAACGTGTCGGTCGTCGACGTCGAAGCACCCAGCCACGGGCCCGGTACCCATCCCGGCAGCCGCAAGCTGATCGGCCGCGCTCATCTGCGTACGCATCACCGGCGGTCTGACCCGTTCGTTGTCATCCTTCATGGATTCGCCGTCCCCGTGGCCCTCTACGAAGAGGGCCAGTTGCGCGCTCTGACGCAGCGCGGCGCCTCGGCTGTGCGTCTTGACCATCCCTGGCATCTGCGCCGTCGCGCTCGCGGTCTGCGCTCCGGCGAGGGCTACATGACGGGCGATCCTGGCCGTCTGCTGGCGTCGGTCCGTCAGTCGGTCGAAGATTGCGCGGCGCTCGTCGCCTGGGGCCGCACCATGAGCGACCACGTTGCAGTGGTCGGTGTCTCGCTGGGCGGTCTGGCTGCGTGCATGACGGCAGCGCTGGTCGAACTCGACGCCATGGTCGCGGTGGCGCCGTTCTGCGATCCGCCCGCCACGTTCCTCGATCATCTGCCGCAATCGGTGCGCCGCAAGCTCGGCATCGCCGGCGATTCGTTCGGTGTCTGGGGTACCTCGCCCGAGGAGGCCCGCCGCATCATCAGTGCGGCCATGGCTCCCATCGTGGTGCGCAATCACACGCCACCGCTGACGCCGCCGGATCGCATCACGCTGATCCGTCCTGAGCACGACCTCATCGTCGGTCCCGAGCCCATCGCCGAATTGGCGCGGACGTGGGGCGTCGACATGTGGGACATGCGGCACAGCCACATCTCGGTTCTCAAGGCACGCGGTCTGCATGCCCGCATCTACGAGAGGTTGCTGCGCGCCCCGCTGCCAGTGCCCGCTGATGCCGGCGTCCCCATGGCGGGGTGACGACGGCAACGCTGCTGCCGCGTGACGTGGTCACGCGCGATGGGCGGCGCTGCCGGTTGCGTCCCGAACGGGAATCCGACGCGTTCGAAATCCTTTCAATCTCCGATGACACGACGCGATCTGTCTTCGAAGAGCAACTGGAACTGGCAGCCACCGCGGCCGAGGCGGGACTAGCCGCAGTTGCTGAGACGCTGGAGG
>JBEPVH010000297.1:0-3469 GCA_041691115.1 bacterium
GCCAACGGCGCCGCGCTGGTTCTGCATATCCTCGGCGGCATCGCCTTGCCGGTGTTGCTTGCAGTCATGTGGACGGTCGCGGTTGCGACCGCCGTTGCGTTCGCTGCAACGGGAGATGCGGGCGGACGCGCAGCGATCCGACGCAATGTTGTGGTCGGTCTTGTCGCGGGGATTGTCGCGGTCGTCATCTATGACGCCACCAAGGCCGCGCTCGCGCAGCTCGACCCCTCGCCGTACAACCCGTTTGAGGTCACGCGTATCTTCGGCACTCTCCTAGTGGGTGCATCTGCGCCGGCGGCAGTGATCGCCGTGGTTGGGTGGGGCTTTCACCTCATGAACGGCTGCACGTTCGCGATCGCCTTCACCTGCCTCTTCGGCAGAAACGGAGACATTTCAAAACGGCGCGCCGTCATCACGGGGATCATCTGGGGGATGTTCCTGGAGACGTTTCAGCTCTTGCTCTACCCGGGCTGGCTCGGCGTCCGGTTCGTGGACGAATTCCGGCGCATTTCCTTCAGCGCTCACGTGGCTTTCGGCCTTGCCCTCGGGCTGTTGGTGCCGTACGGACTGCGCCGGCTCAGCCCGTCCGCGGTTGACGCGGAGTGATGGTGAAGCCGAGCGACCTTCCGCTCCCCTTGAGTGATGAGATGGCCATTCCCGCGCCAAGCGTGCGCGCGGCGAGTCCGGGTCCGTCTGGTGCGCGTCCTTTCTGGATGCGGCTTGCGTGGTTGCTCGGCCGCGTTCGGCCGAGCCTGCGTGCTGAATCCACGGCGGATGCGGACGTACTGCGGCGGTTTCCGCGCTGGGTCGTGGAAGTCGTCCCCGTACTGTTGGTCCTGGCGATCGCGGGCGGCTTCGCCGGGAGTCACGGCATGCACTTCTACCAGAACGCCAAATCGGGCATCGAGTGGGGCCGCTTCGGACTCGCAGACACGTATCTCGAGATCCCGGTTTTCTTGTTCGCCGCGATTCTCATCGGGCAGGCACTTCCGTCTCTTGCAGCGCTGCTGGTCGTTGTCTTCGGCGTTCTCGACACAGTCGTCGCCGCGACCCAGGCGCAGGAACTGACGCCACTCCCCGGAGCTCTGGTGGGCAGGTTGGTGGCGATCTGGGCGCTCTGGCTGCTGGCTGTAGAGGTTCCGGTCTTCGCGCGGTACTTGGCTCGCTCGTGGGGGGCGATCTCACGCTTCCGGCCGGTGGCGACGCTGCTCGTGATGGGCACTGCGGGCATCTCGACGTGGGCCTGGACCCAGGCTGCTCCGATCCTCATTCGCCCCATGTTCGTCTGGTCCGACCTGGGTTCGCCGGCGGTCGCAGCGCTCCGGCCGGTTCAAGAGGCGGGGGAAGTTTTCGCCATCTGGGCGGCCATCGTCGCCGGTGCTGTGACTCTGCTGCGCGACCCGTCTCGATCGCCCACATGGGATGCGGGCGACACCGGGTCCTCCGGCAAGAGCGGTGCGATTTCGATTGTCCGAGGTTTGCTGGTGGCGGCTTTGCTGACGATCTGCCTTGGTGGCCTGATTGCGTCGCCTATTGAGGGATTCGTGCTCTTCGCCGCCATCGCCGGGTCGCGGCCGTTGGCACAGCTTGTCGCTGACCGGACCATCCTCGGCGACATCATCCGACGTGTTCCACCACCGATCCGGCTCCTCGCGGCCGGTGCAGCGTCTGTCGGGGCTTCATGGCTCGTCGTCGCTCCGCTCCGCGATGCCAATCTGCGCGCCAACATTGGGAGTACGGACAACTCGTTCTTCTCTGTCGTGTTCGCGATTGCATTGGCGTTCTTCGTGGTCGCCTTGGTGACCACCCCGAGACGGGCCCCCCGGCGTCCATCCGGGATGGTGGCGACCGCCACCACGCTCCTGGCCGTAATCGTCCCGCTGCAGCTGGTGATGCTGGCACTCCCCGTGACGGTGCTGGCCGACAACTGCGCGAGCTTGAATGACTGCTGGGACACAGTGAAATGGACCGTTCTGGCAGCGGCGGCACTGCCCTTCCTGATGGCGTATGGCGCAGTGACGTCGGACTCGTCTTTCCGGCATAAGAATCCACCGCCGCGGCCTGACCCCAACCTGTATCCGCCTCCTCCGCCGTGGAAGAAGGACCCGTACATGTGGCCCGGCGGAGACCACTATCCACCCGACGGACATGCGCTCCACAGCGCTGGAGGAACACGCGCATGAGTAGCTCGGATGTGTTTATGACCGGCGCCACCGGTTTTGTCGGACAGTCCGTTCTCGCCGAGTTGACACGCTCAGGACGCTCCGTCACGGCGCTGGTGCGTGAGCCCATCTCGGTCACGGGTGCGACCACTGTCGTCGGGCAACTCAACGTTCTCGAAGAACATGCCGATGTGATCGGCGGCTCGGGAGCGATCGTGCACCTCGCCAGCGGGCGGACCATAGACCGCGAGCGAGTGATGTACCAGGACATCATGGGAACCGCCCAGCTTCTCGACTTCTGGAAGCGTGGACCGTTCGTGTACAGCAGTTCTGCCACCGTCCACGGCCCGCCCACCGGCATGGTCACTCCGCAGGTGCCGGTTGACATCGGCGATTGGTACAACGCGGGCAAGGCGGTGAATGAATTCCAGATCCGACATGCCGTCGGTGCCAACGTTCCGGAGCGCGGCACGGGAATCAGCCTTCGCCCAGCGCTGTTGTTCGGCGCGAACCCTGGGCCTCGTACAGGCCAGTACCTCAACTCGTATCTGTTCCACGCTGCCGCCGGACACACGTTCACGTTCGATTCCGATGAGGACGCCGAGCGTGCGGGTGTGTCGTTCATCGGTACAGGGGACTTTGGCCGAGCCGTGGTTGCCGCCCTCGATCGCGGCGTTAGCGGTGGCTTCCCGGTAGCGAGCGGTTTCGTGACGTACCGGGATCTTCTTGACATGGTCAATCGGATCGCGGGCGCGAGCGGCAAGGTCGCCGTCAAGCCACCGAGTGGGCCGAACGAAATCCGTGTTCCGCACTCGCGGATCGAGATTGACAACGCAGCGTTCACAGCGCAGACCGGGTGGCAGCCTCAGGAGAGCCTGGAAGAGTTGGTGGCAGCTCAGTTGGCCGGGGGACGCACACCCGCAAGCGCCTAGCCCGTTGGCGCACGCTTCCAGATCCGGTTCCACGCCAGCCTCCACCTTGCGCTTAGTTAGCTAAATAGCTAAACTGCGTTATATGGCAGACGACGGATCGGTTTTCAAGGCTCTCGCGGACCACACCCGGCGCCAGATCCTTCAGGAGTTGAGGGGAGGGGAGATGGCCGCAGGGGAGATCGCCTCGCGGTTTCCCATCAGCGGCCCGTCGATTTCCCGCCATCTAGCAATTCTTCGTGCCGCCGGCCTTGTCGCCGAACGCCGGGACGCAAATCGCATCCTCTATCGCCTGGTAGAGGACCGCCTCGCGACAACAGTCGGCAGCATCAAAAGCGCCAACAGACCGCTCGAGATCGTAGCGCGGAAGCGCGCAGT
>JBEPVH010000298.1:0-3457 GCA_041691115.1 bacterium
CCTCTACCCCGCCACGTCGACAAAGGTGACAGCCGTTGGCGGTACGTCGCTGCAGACGTCGGCGACAACACGCGGCTGGACCGAATCCGCCTGGACGGGAACGGGATCCGGGTGCAGCCTGGTACATGCCAAACCCACATACCAGGTCAACGTCGCGGGTTGTGGCGCCCGGGCCGATAACGATGTCTCTGTCGTCGCCGATCCCATCACCGGAGTGGCGTCGTTCACAACGTTCGGATTCGGCGGCTGGGCTGTCGTCGGTGGCACCTCGGCGGGCGCCCCCATCGTTGCCGCTGCCGAAGCCATGTCCTCAGCGGCAGGCGCTGACTTCCCCGCCGGTTACTACGGCGCCAATCTCAACGATGTGACCACGGGCACCAACGGTCTCTGCACAGTGCTGGCCTTCTGTAATGCGCGGCCCGGATGGGATGGACCCACTGGCAACGGAACCCTCATCGGCGTTCCCTTGAACCACCCCGCGACACCGGTGCCGACACCAACGCCGACACCTCCGCCAACGCCAACGCCAACGCCGACAGCAACTCCAACGCCACATCCGACGGCGACGCCCACACCAACAGCGGTGCCGACACCCAAGCCGACGCCCACTCCGACACCGCATCCGACGGCGACACCAACGCCGACGCCGCATCCAACCGCCACGCCGACGCCGACACCGCATCCGACGGCGACACCAACTCCGACGCCGCATCCAACGGCGACGCCCACGCCGACACCGCATCCAACGGCAACTCCTACGCCACATCCGACGGCAACGCCGACACCCAAGCCGACCGAGCCGCCGCACCCGACGCCAACGCCGACGCCGGCGCCGACTGTCGCGCCCACACCCGAGCCCACCCAGGAACCAACTCCCGAGCCGACGGCAACGCCCAGTCCATCAGAGACTGCCGCACCAACGCCTACTCAGACGATGCCGCCCGATGCGGGAGATGACGGCCCCAATCCGACGCCGACATCGGGAGTTGAAGGCATCAGTGAGGGCGATCCCGGCGACTTCATCTTCACCAACGGCGTGCAGGACCCCGTGGGAACGCCTGCCACCGGCGCCGCCATCCGGCTGCGCCTCGGCATTGTCCTGATGGTGTTCGGCGGTGTGATGCTGGTTCGTTCGCGCCGCCGCTTCGCCCGCTGAGGTTCGCTCAGGCGGGAGCGATGGGGAGCGGCGTCATTCCGGTTGCACCGAGGCCGATGGGCAAAGGTTCACCCGCCGCGATAAGGCGCGCATCCTCGTCAGCGATGATGCGTAACTCGTCGAGAAGTGCAGCGATGAGTTCGTCCTCCGGCAGTGACGCGACAACGCGGCCGTTCTTGTAGAGGATGCCCTTCTGGCGACCACCGGCAATGCCGATGTCAGCGTGCATGCCCTCACCGGGCCCATTGACAACGCATCCCATGACCGACACGTTGATAGAACGGCGAATGGCCAGCAATGCCTCTTCGACGCGCTTGACCATGGGCACCATGTCGATTTCCAGGCGTCCGCACGTCGGACAGGCGATGAGGTTGGGGCCTGACGAACGCTCCTCGAGGTTGGCAAGGATCTGGCGCGCCACGCGCACCTCCTCCTCAGGTTCGCCGACGAGGGAAACGCGGATGGTGTCGCCGATACCTTCGCCCAGAAGCATGCCGATGCCCATGGCGGACTTGATGGACCCCGATTCCACAGGACCGGCTTCGGTGAGACCGAGGTGAATCGGATAGGTGTTGCCCAGCGCCGCAAAGGCGCGGTTGGCGGCTATGTTGGTGAGCACGTCCGATGCTTTGAGAGACACCTTGATGTTGCGGAAATCAAGGTCCTCAAGAATTCTGATGTGCGATAGAGCTGCCTCGACCATGAGGGCTGCTGTTTCATCGACGGAGCCGCCGCGTCCGCGCTCCAGATCCTTGCGCTGCGGAATCGAGCCTGCATTGACGCCGATACGAATGGGCACCGAACGGTCCTTGGCCTCGGCGGCGATATCGCGCACCTTGACCGAGTCGGTGATGTTGCCGGGGTTGAGACGCAGGCAGGCGATGCCTGCTTCCAACGCCAACAGCGCCAGAGGCGCGTCGTAATGGATGTCGGCGACGATGGGAATCGGCGATCCCTTGACGATGTGATGGAGGGCGGCGCCGGCCTCCTTGGTGTCGCAGGTAACCCGGATGATGTCGGCACCTGCGGCAGCAGCGCGTTCGATCTGCGCCAGCGTGCCTGACACATCCTCGGTCTGCGTCTTGGTCATCGTCTGCACCGATATAGGGGCAGCACCGCCGATGACCACTCCACCCACCGAAACGGGGACGGTGCGGCGTCGCGTCGACGGCACCATCAGCGGTTCACAAAGTTGGCGATGGATACGATCACGATGAGCAGAATAATGAAGGCGAGGCCCGCGGCGTAAATGGACGCCTCGCGCTGGGGCGAGAGGCGCTTGCCACGGACGGCTTCGATGATCACGAAGAGGATCTTGCCACCATCTAGAAATGGGATCGGCAATAAGTTCAGATAACCCAGGTTCAGCGAGATGATGGCGATGAAGACCACGGCGGCGAGCCAGCCCTGCTCCGCGGTCTGACCCGCCTGCTGGGCAATGGCAACGGGGCCCTGAAGGCCGTTGGCGCCGAGCAGGCCGCCGGAATCCTTGGTTGTGAAGACATCGCGGATTCCCGCATAGGTGCTGGGGATGAATCCCACCACGGCGGCGCCACTGTTGACGACGGCGGTGCCGAGACTATCGCCGGGATGACCCAGGTCAATCCCCAGCCGCCAGTTGGCGTCGATGACATCGCCGAGGGGTGGTACAGCGGCGTTGCGGACTTCAATGCGCTCGCAGATCCCATTGGGCAGGCCAATTCCGTCGATGTGGCCACCGACGCCGATCAACTGCTCCGGCGTTCCCGTCCCCACAGGATGGCCGTTGATCGCCGTCACGTAGGTATCGCCCTCGGCGAGCTTGCCTGCATCACAAGACGGGTTGTCGACACGGGGGTTGGAGATCACCAGGGCGGGTGTGATGTCAACGCTACGTTGAACGCCCGTAGAACTCGACAGGACCACGTGCATGGGCGCGCCCTGTGCATCGGTGACGGCGATGGCCAGCGACCTGCCCGTGTTCTCGGGTGACGATGCATCGATGGGCTTGCCGTTGATCGAGACGACAGTGTCGCCGTCCTGAAAGCCAGCGTCGTGTGCGGGTCCGATAGCGGCGGCCACGGATGCTGCCGGCGTTGCGAAGTAGACGACGAGTAGGCCGAAGGCCAGCACCAGGTTGAATCCAATGCCGGCGAACATCACGACGAAGCGCTTCCATTTGGCGGCCCGGTAGAAGTTGCGCTCGCCGGCATCCGCCTCGCCGGGAAGCCCGAGCATTCCTGCCATGCGCACATAGCCACCCAGCGGCAGAGCACGTATCGAGTACTCGGTTTCACCGCGACGCCGTGAGATGAGCCGAGG
>JBEPVH010000299.1:0-3454 GCA_041691115.1 bacterium
GTGTGTACTCCTGCCACAGGTACTGCCCCAGACCGGGGACGAGCAGCGTCGTCTCGATCGACACGCTCTGCGGCCGTTGCCTCGCTGTGTCAGCGGCCGCGGAACACCGCCTTCCGCTTGCCGAAGAAGGCTGCCATGCCTTCGCTCATATCCTCGGTGCCGAGTACCTGCATGAAGGCGGCGCGTTCGCCTGCCAGACCTTCTGCAAGAGGCTTGTCGAGGCCGTCGAGGATCGCACCCTTAGCGAGACCCAGAGCGCGGGTCGCCATCTGCGCCAGCTCCGCCGCCTTCTCCGCAACCGCGGTTTCCAGCAGCGGCGCAGGCAGTGCAGCGTCGACGAGGCCGCAGGCTAGTGCGTCCTTGGCACGAAGTCGTGTGCCCTCAAGGATCATCTGCATTGCCTTGCCGGCTCCGATGAGACGCGGCAGACGCTGTGTGCCTCCGGCACCGGGAATCAGTCCCAGCGACGTTTCGGTGAGGCCGATGGAGGCGCGACCGTCGTCGGCCATCATCCGGTAGTCGCAGCACAGCGCCATCTCGCAGCCACCGCCGAGCGCGTGGCCGGCGATGGACGCGATCACCGGCTTAGGCGTCGCCGCGATGGTGTCGAAGTTGCTAACAAGCGCCGCCCAGGACGCCTCGAGGTCGTCACCACCTGTCATGCCACCCGACGCCAGAACCGTGAGGTCGGCGCCAGCCATGAAGTAGCCGGGGATGGCAGAGCGCAGCACGATGACGCGCACGTCGGCGTCAGCGCCGAGAGTCGTGAACGTGGCCCCCAGCTCGGTGATGAGGTCCGGAGCGATGGCGTTGACGGGGCCGCGGTTCATCGACACGGTGGCGACACCGGCGTCGATGGTCACCGCGACAAGATCACTCATCTCAGAACACGAACAGGTCGATGCCGCCGCCCACGGTGACCACCTGTCCCGTGATGTAGCGGGCTTCCGGCGACACCAGGAAGCAGATCGTGTGGGCGATGTCATCGGGCTCACCGAGCGAACGCATGGCGGTGCGCAACACCATCCTGTCGTTCATCTTGGGATTGCCCGCCTTCATTGCCTCAGTTCCGATGACACCTGGCGCAATGATGTTGGCGGTGATGCCGTAACGCGCACCCTCGAGCGCCATCGACTTGCCCAGACCGATGAGGCCCGCCTTGGTGGTGGAGTACGACGCCTGGCCGAAGCCACCGAGCGTGCCCGCGACCGACGCCATGTAGACGAGGCGGCCGTACCCCTGCTCGCGCATGTGCGGCCACACGGCCTTGGTGCAGTTGAAGGCGCCCGTCAGGTTGACGGCGAGGTCGCGCTCCCAGAGGTCCTCGCTCTGGCTCTCGATCTGAGCCACATGATCCAGGGTTCCCGCGTTGTTCACCAGGATGTCGATGGAGCCGAACTCCTTCTTGACCTGGTCGAAAACCTCTTTGATCTGATCGGGCTTGGTGACGTCGAGCTTCAAGGCCACCGAGCGCCGGCCCATGGCCTTGATCTCCTCGGACGTCTGCTCCGAGTAGACGATGTGCTGCGAGGTGAACAGCTGCGCCAGCGCGGACTGCGCCGAATCGGCTGTCTCCTGGAGCTTGGGGTCGGATTCCATGAGGATGTCGGTGACAACGACGTCGGCGCCGGCGCGGGCCAGTGCCAGGCAGTCGGCTCGGCCCAGGCCGCGGGATCCGCCGGTGACGACGGCCACTTTGCCGGTGAGGTCGAACATGCGGCGCACGCCTGGTGCTGCCGCGGGATCGTCAGTCGGCGTCTGCATGACATGGCCTCCGCGTTGAATGGGAAAACAGGGCCCGATTATCGCCAGGGGGGCACCTGCCGTGGAGTAGGATGCCGCGGCTATGGATCTGACGCCCGACGGCCCCGCGCCGCTGCCCCGCCGCCCTCTGTCTGCGCCGCGCGCCGCGTCGCTCCCCGTCGAACAGCGCACGGTCCTCCTGTGGGGCGATTCCGAGCGCTTCCCCAACATCTTCTATCGCAGCAATTTCCTGGCAGGCGACCCCTTCGCCGTCGTCGATGACGGCAGCACCGTGACTGTCTGGGTCAACGCCATGGAGAAGGGCCGCGCCGAGAAAGAAGTGCGCCCCGGCGTCGTGGTGCGTTCCACCTCCGAACTGAATGCATCACAGCCGCTACGCGATGCCGTACGCAGCAACGGTGCCGACTACTCGTCGTACATCCTCGCCGCCATCTGCGAGGCTCACGGCCTCACCCAGGTGGCCACCGACCGCTCGTTCCCCGGCCTCGAAATGAATGAGCTGCGTTCGCTCGGCGTGGACATCGCCGTCAACAAGAAGCTGTATCTCGCCGAGCGTCGCATCAAGACGCCGCAGGAGATTGCGGCGATCGCGGTGACGCAGGACGCAGCGCAGGATGCTGTGCAGCGCGCCATCGACATCATTGCGTCAGCGCAGATCCGCAACGGCATCCTCTACCACGGCGGCAGGCCTCTCACCGGGCAGGACCTTGTCACCGTCGTCGAGAAGCGCCTGTTGGAACTGGGCTGTGGCGCCGAGTCGACGATCTGCTGCGGATCTCCGGACTCCGCCGATCCCCACAAGTCGACATCGCCGGTGCTGCGCGCCGGGCTGCCGATCGTGCTCGACATCTTCCCCTTCCACAAGCAGACGCGCATGTGGGGCGACATGACCCGCACCGTCGTTCGTGGGACGCCGAAGCCCGAGGTCAAGCGCATGTGGGACGCAGTGCTCGAAGCACAGCAGGCGGGCCTTGATGCCATCCGCCCCGGCGTCACCGGCGCCGAGATACACACCATCGTATGTGAGGTTCTCAAGCGCCACGGCTACGGCTCGGAGACCGACGGCTACCGCGATATCCAGTCGACGGCGCGCTACATCCACTCCACGGGCCACGGCGTCGGCCTGCAGGTGCACGAAGCTCCGGGCGTCGGCGCCGGTGCCAACGTCCCTCTCAAGGAGGGCGACGTCATCACCATCGAGCCCGGGCTGTACGACCCCGCGTGGGGCGGCATCCGCATCGAGGACCTTGTCGTGGTGACGGCAACCGGCCATCGCCAGCTGACACCTCTGCCCAAGATCTTCGAGCTCGACGCAGCCGCGCCCGGCACCTCACGTCCCGCCGCCTGACGTCAGCCGGGAGCGCGTCTCCGCGACAGCGCTACCAACACGGCACCTGACAGCAGCAGCACAACAGCGACGGGTGCTGGTGCACGTCCGGCACCCGTGTCGGGTGTGCTGATACCGAGCACGTTGCCCTGGGGCTTCTGGGTGGGCGTGGGTGTCGCCGTGGGAACCGCGCATGCCGACGTCGTTGCATTGTCGATGTGGCGTCCCTGGGCGTCATACGTCACACCACCCGCGGTGTCAAAGGTGCTGATGGGTCGGCCGAAGACGAGGTCGACAGCCGACGCCGTCGGGCAGTTCGGCACGGTGACCGTCAGCACGCCCTCGGCGCCCGAGCCGTACCAC
>JBEPVH010000300.1:0-3453 GCA_041691115.1 bacterium
CAGGGTCTCAAGGCCCGCATGCCCCAGCACCTCCTGGACGAGGCGGACATCACCGTCGGTGGCTTCGAGCAGTGTGGTCGCCGCCGTATGCCGCGCCGCATGGGGAGTGCGTAGAGATTCGATGAGCGCGAACAACTTGGGATCCGCCGAGAAGCGGTGGCGCAACGCTGCAAGAGCGCGGCGTGAACCATCGGTGGTGAGCCGGTTGTCGGCGAGGGCGATACCGCCCGGCATGTCGGCACGTGCGACAGAGATGAAGAGGGCAGGGGAGGGATCGCGGCCCGCGCTGTCCCGCACATCGAGATATTCCTGCACAGCATCGAAGGCCGCCGCCGTCAGGTAGACGGTGCGGTGCTTACCGCCCTTGCCATACACACGGAATCCATCGCGGTGCAGATCCTTGCGGTCCACCGCGACGGCTTCGCCGATGCGACATCCAGACGAGATGAGGAAGTGCACCAGTGCCCTGTCGCGCATGTCGCGGAGGCCACCGGTGGGCAGCGCCGCCAACAGGTGGGGGACAACATCCGTGGGCACGGGGTGAGGATCGCCGGCGACGTAGCGCGGCACGATCACCTGGCGGCTCAGCTCGGCGTCGATCCAGCCCTCGTCGTAGGCGTAGGAGAGAAACCGCCGCAGCGCCACCAGAGCCCGCGCCCGGGTCCGCGGATTGGGCAGAACATCGGCAAGCTCGATCTGGTAGCGGCGCAGGACATCCTTGTCGATCGCATCGCAGAACTTGACAGGCAGTTTCTGGGTCCGCATGTAAGCGACAAACTTGGCCAGATCTTGGCGGTAGCCGCGCACCGTCGTCATCGGCCGGTTGCGCTGGATGCGCAGCATGTCGAGGTACTGCTGCACCTGGTTATTCAAGGCATCCTGCGGACCAGGCACATTCGCCGCCCACGCGGGGAGACGGCGCGCAGCAGGGGAGGTGGGGCGGACTCCGCCACGACGTCCAGCCATGGACGTCATGCTACGGCCGTTTGCCCGGGTACGCCGCCTCAGTCGAGGCTGATGTCGACCTCGCGGTCCTGGATGACGTCGAGGAAGTCCGGAATGCGCCGCAGCTCACGGCCGGCCATGGCCACGCGGGCGGGATCGACATCGATGAGCGCCATTCCCAGCGAGCGGAGCACGTTGACGCCGGTGACCAAGCCGCGGGCCGTCAGGTCATCGATCTGAGGCTTGATGCGGACGAAGAGGGCGTCGACTTCGGCATGCATCAGCGCCAGTTTGTCGCTGCGCAGCGGCGTGGCGTCAACCCTGGCCTGAAGGTCATCCGGCATCTTCAGAACCACGGTGTAGCGCGGAATTCCCCCGCTCATGTGCAACCCCCTCAAACCCAACGGCAGCGGGCAAGTCTACCAACCGCGCCACGACGGGTTCGAAGGAGGGGAGAGGAGGCCCGTTTTGTCCGCCCGATGTCCCGTCGCGGCTCCTAGCTTGAGGTTGTGAGCGATGGAATCACTGAGTTCACCGTGAACTCAAACGCAGTTGGGTGGAGCGCGGCCCTGAGCCGGTTGGCCGAGGACGCCCCCGGACTCGCCGCGATGATCTCCATCGCCACTCAGCAATTGGCCTCGGACGGCGAGGTTCTCGAGGAAGATCTGTCCCTCCCCTTGAGTGAGCTCATTGACGCGATTCGCTCGAGCAGCGCCTACATGGTCTGGGAGCCATCCCGCAGCGGTTCCAAAGCCGCCCTCATGGCCTGGGCCCGCCAGGCACACCTGACGCCTGAATACGGCTTCAAGGGCGAGCCGCTGCATGACCGCGACGCCATCGCGGACCTTTTCCGAGCGATGCTCGACCTCACCGACCCAATGACGCTGGCCACGGGCGCCACGGCCGCCGAATGGCGGCTCCTGACGCTGGCGGCCGGCAGTGACGCCCGCCAGGCCACCCGGACGTACAAGCTGTTCTCCCGGATCGCTGACGATCCCGGGGCGGCTGTGAGGGCCGTATCGGCCTACGAGCTACCCAATGACAGCCACGCAGACCCCTGGGTCAACGCCGAGGCCGTCCTGAGCGATATCCGGCGCTACATCCGCGATGAGGCTGCCGCCGGGCACGTTGCCGACAGTTTTGTCGACCTGGCGGGCTCTGCCTGCCACACGCACGACCTGATGGGTCGGGGACGCAAGGTCGCCAGCTGACGGCCCCCTGATCTCCCTGGCACCCCTCAAGTTCCTGAGAATCTTCATTATCAGGAGCTTTATTTGCCTTTGAACCCCCGCCCCGTACAGTCCCCTGCATGGGATCGATGACCCGCGGTGAACGGGCAACTCTGTGGGGCTTGGTCTCTCTTCTCGCCGGGTCAGGGGTTCTTCACTTAGTGGCGCCCGGTGGCTACCGCCAGATCGTGCCGAAAGCAATCGGCCATGCCCCGGAGATGGTCGCCATCAGCGGCGTCGCCGAGCTCATCTGCGCGGGAGCGATGGCATTCCCGGCAACACGCCGTGTCGGTGGTCTGGCATCAGCCGTCCTCTTCGTCGTGGTCTTCCCCGCCAACGTCCAGATGGCCCTCGACGGTGGCCTGCCGGGAGCCGGGTTCCCGCTGGGCAATCCCGTGGTCGCCTGGCTGCGGCTGCCCTTACAGATCCCCCTGGTCCTCGGAGCGCTGGCTGTCGCCCGGCGAGCGGCGCGCCTTCGCGGCTGAGCGCAGAGGGTTCAGATCACACCGTATGTGCGGTTTTGAGCATCTGCTGGAACAGTTCCAAGTCATGGCTGACGCTCGGGGCTGCGCCGCTGAGGCCGCAGCCGTCAGGCCCAGCGCCGACGAGCAGGGCCTTGCCGCCACCGAGTAGAGCGCTGTTGGCATCGATGAGCTTGCCGTGTGGCCCCGTCAGGTCCATCAGCCTCGGCGACGAGATCAGGACGATTACCGCCTCATTTCCGGCATGACACTGCGGCTGGTTCACAGGCATCCGCGCCGCGGCGTCGAATGCCGGGGTCGAGATCGCGACAATGGCAACGTTGGTAAACGTGAAGCCGTTGTAGTCCGTGTCATTGGTGGGGTTCGCCTGCAGAACCGAATAGCTCACCGCTGAGAGTCCCGCCGGCAGCGTCATCGACACGTGCATCTCAGGAATCACCAGAGCAGCAGGGCGAGTTGCCGTCGTGGCAGAGGGCGACGGTGCCGGAGTCGGGGACGGGGTTGCGGCGGGGGTTGCCGTCGCCGCCGGCGACCCGAACGCCGGAGCACCACTGGGTGTGGCGGCCGCCGGACCGCACGCGGTGACCAGGGCTGCCAGCCCAGCGATCGTGAGTGGCGCTCTGAGCCTCATCCCGGTGTCCCCTAGGTGGTGTTGGTGATCAGACAACGGGCGGCCGCAATCGGGGGTTACGCCGCTCCCAAGATTGGACGACTGTCCGCAGCGTGTCCCTTCCGGGACAGGAGCATCCAATCCATGGACGCCCTGCAGGACGACGTCACGCAGGAGGGTGCTGGGC
>JBEPVH010000301.1:0-3450 GCA_041691115.1 bacterium
CGGTGCCTTCGCCCTGGAAGCCCTTGCCTGCAGCGCCGAATACCTCGTCGCCGACCTTCCAGTCGGTGACTCCGGGGCCGACGGCCTCGATGGTGCCGGCGGCGTCAAGTCCGGGGATCAGCGGGAAGCGGTGCTCCATGTAGTCCTTGACACTTCCGTTGAGGACGGCGATGTCGAAGGGGTTCACGCCGGCAGCGGCGACGCGGATCTGTACCTGGCCCTCGGCGGGCTCAGGGGCCGGAAGCTCCCGGATGTCACCCGGGGCGCCGAATTTGTCAGTGGCATACGCGCGCATCGCGTTCTCCCAAATTTGGTTGCTGAGGGAACTATCCTAGGAGTACGTGTGACCGCCATGCCGTGAGGTGCGGCGATTGCGCCGTTAGTCCGGAGCGGCTCCCGCACCCACCGGTTCCGGCGTCGCGGATTTGCCGGTCACCTCAACGTCTCCCCCGCCTTCACGCTGATTGCGCTCGCGGCGCTCCAGCAGTGGTCTGGCGTAGAGCTTGGTCAGCAGACCGAACATGATCATGACGAAGCTGACATAAACAAGCGGGACGCCGTCGTCGCGCTTGACCATGAGCAACGAGAACTGCCGCAGGTCGGGGAACGACACGGTGAACGTCTCTTCCTTGCCGTTGATGAAGACGGGCAGCGTATCCGTCCCCCCCATGACCACAGGCACGGGATCCCCCGACTGACTCAGCGTCACCATGTTCTGGGTATCGAGAACATTGACGTTCTGGGGGCCACGGGTGAGGCCGAGATCGCCCATGTACACCTTGAGCTCGACAACCGGGAACCGCGCCTCCTCACCCCCGGGAACGTACTGGGTTGCGTTGGTGTCCAACGACCCGTCGGCACGGAGGGCTGCGGTGGGATGGGCGTCGGGGAATACCGAAATGGCAGCTCCCATCTGCACCGACTGAGGGTTCCCAGGGACCTTGAGGCCGAAGTCGGGAACCTTGAGGACGCCCGCCCCGACAGCCTTTGTGGCACCGGGCAGCATCTGGATATAGCCGTCGAAAACCACCGTGCCGGCTGTGTTTGTCACCACGATGTGAGGCGCCCAGCCGTAGTCCTGCTGGTAGTACGACACCCCGTTGTAGCTCATGGGATCGTTGACCCGGATGTCGGCCGTCTGCACCTCTTTGCCGTGGTCGATGAGGGTGACGTTGCTGACGTAGTCGGCGGCGACGCCGTTGGGCTGGTAGGTGGCATGGAAAGAGTTGAGCCGCATCTGCACATTGCTGTGGTCGCCGTTGTAGAGGAGACCCTCCTGCAACTGGTCGTAGCCACCACGGGAATCGCTGAACACCGTGCCCTCGGTGACCTCGACAAGGCCCTGGAATCCGGTGAGCTTGCCGAAGAGAACGGCGATGAGCAGAACGAAGAACGACGCGTGGAACGACCACGATCCCCACTCGCCCCAGAACTGCGACGTGCGCGGATGATGGCGCCGCACGCGGCGGATCAGAGCGCGCGCGCGGCGCAACACGCAAGCTCCGAGCGAGCCGTAGAGGAGGCCGCACACGGTGAGGAACACCGGCGACACGAACACCTCGGTCAGCGGCAAACCCATGTGCTGGAAGAGGTTGATGACGGCCGGATGGGCGTTCTGGAAGGCGTCAACCTTGGACTGCGCCGAGGTGTCCTGCTGCGGCACAAACGAGCCGACGACGACAAGTCCGGCGATGGCGAAGAGGAACAGGATGGCTGTGCGCATGCGCGTGTAGATCCGCCAGACGCGGCGGGCGCGGGGCAGGACAGTTGTGCGGATGACGGCCATGACAGCGGGTCATTGTCCCGCAGTGCCCGGCACGAGTGCGCCAGGCGCGTCAGGCGGCGGCAGGCCCCAGAAGGCCGAGGGGATCGAAGGCTGCCTTGAGATCAGGTCCGTCGCCCGCATTTGTCACTCCACGGGGTTCGGCGACCTCGGCGCCGGCCATCGTCGGCTCGAGGCGGAATGTAGCCGCCGTGATCACGGCCAGGGTCCCCATGGACCCCAGGAGCATCGACGCCAGGTCGTACGCCGTGACGTCTTTCAGGACCCGGCCGCCTGTGTGGATGACGTCGCCCGACGTCAGCACCGCCTCGATCCCACAGAGGGCGCGGCGCGGGGCCTCGCCCCTGGCGATGGCTGAGCCGACTCTGTCGGTCGTCACCCTCAGCGGGAGACCAGGAATGACGAGGCCGTCCTGTGCTGCAGCATCACGGATCGAGGAGATCCGGGCCCCGGCCCCGGCCCGCAGGGTCAGGGAGGCGGGGTCACAGTCGATGTCGTCGAGTGTCTCGACGGAAACGGCCACCGCGCCTTGGGGTGCTACACCCTCCGATATGGGCTTCACCAGGCTCATTTCCATGTAGCAGCGCTTCAACTGCTGCACGACGGGCTCGAGCGATGACGCGGTCGTTGCAATACCGCTGTTAGATAGCCCATCCATGTGCGTGATTGTATTCGGCTTGTACCAGCCGCTCTGGGATCACGCCGTCCCCCTCCACTACCATGGCGGGATGCCGGTTGAGGCGATCGTGAGCCTATGTGACCGCGCCGTGCACGAGCATTTCGCTGCGTACCCCGGATCCGCCCGGGATGCCGGCGACCACTCGGCAGACGGCCAGGTACCCCCCATTGGTGAGGCGTGGTTGGCGCGCCGCCGCGATGAATTGCGACGTCTCGCCGCCGATCTCGACAGAGCCGACAGTGATTCCCTGACACCGGCAGCCGCTGCCGACCTGCGCACGGCTGTCCTGCGGACACGGCGTGAACTGTTCCAGATAGACGAGTTGCGCCTGCCCCAGCGGGATCCCAGCTGGGGTCTGGAGTGCGGCGCCAATGTGTCGCGTTATGTCAGCCGTGACTACGCGCCGGTCGCCGACCGAGCTGATGCGTTGTGTCGCCACCTGGAGCAGATTCCTGAGTTCCTCAAAGGCTGCCTCAGCCTGCTGGACAAGGAAGTTCTGGACGGTCCCCGTGAAATCGCCATCGACACAGCCAAGGGCCAGGCAGCGTTCTATCGCGATGAATTGCGCATCACTCTCGGCGCTCTGCCACCTGATCTCCAGAAGCGCCTGGATAGCGCCGTCGAGGCCGGTGCCGCAGCCTGCGATGCCTATGTCGCCGACGTCTCGGCGCGGCAGGTCCTGACGGATTCGGCGCTCGGCGAGAAGGCTTTCCTCAGCTATCTCGAAGCCGAAGAGGGTGTTGTCGAAACCAAGGACACCCTCTTGGCGCGTATTGACGTCGAGATCGAACGCTTGCGCGCGCAGGTCGTCGAGGTCGCCGCTCAGGTACTCCCCGGCGGCAGCATCCGCGCCGCCTTCGCCGCCGTCGAAGCCGACCATTCGACAGCTGACAGTCTCGTGTCCGACACCGCGGCGATGCTCAGCCGGCTGCGCGAGTTCTGGTTCGCGGAGGGCAGCGTCGGCATTCCCGAGGGCGATTGTCAGGTG
>JBEPVH010000302.1:0-3445 GCA_041691115.1 bacterium
GCTCCAACCGTGCGAGTTGCAGCAGGTCCTCCACGAGGACGCCCATGCGCTGCGATTCGGATTCAATGCGGCGCATCGCCTTGGCGACATCCTCAGGAGGCGCGTTGCGACGGAACAGCTCCGCATAGCCGCGAATGGAAGTCAGCGGGGTGCGCAACTCATGCGAGGCATCGGCAACGAACTGGCGCAGCCGCCCTTCGGTGGCATCACGTTCGGCGAATGCGGTTTCGAGCTGGTCGAACATGTCATTGAGAGCGAGGCCGAGACGCCCCACCTCGGTGCGGTCGGTCGCCGGCTCGATGCGACGCCCCAGATCCGTGGAGGCGATGGCCCGGGCCGATGCGCCCATGCGCTCGAGAGGACGCAGTCCGCTACGCACGATGAACCAGGTGACGAAGAGCACGGCGATAGTGAGACCACCCGTGATTCCTGCTTCGATGTAAATCAACTCCGACAGAGTTGAACCGGTATCCGTTGTGGGAATCCCGACAACGATGCGGTCGGAACTGCTCTTGTTGGTGACCCCGTCGACGAAGATTCGATACTCGGCGACAGAACCGGTGCCATGAACGGTCAGGAACCCTGGCGTGAGGTTCTGCGGCAGCTCGGGACGATCCGTTCCCAGCACCTTCCCATAGCCGAAAGTGATGGGCCCGTTGAGAATCGTTCCGTCGGCCGAGACGATCTCGCCGAAGGTTCCGGGTGGAATGGCGACACGCGGCCCGTTGGCGGGACCGAGACCAGGCCCGTTGTCCCTTTCTGTCAGCGCCTGTTCAACGCCGGAACGTGCCTGCGCCAACTGCTGGTCAACACGATCGAACAGGAATGACTGGAGTGCCGTGTAGACAGCGACATCGGCAGCGACGAAGCCGGCAATGAAAAGCGGCGCCAGCGTCAGGAGCAGGCGGCGCCGGATCGACATGTCAGCGGCGTCCGGGTTCGCGGAGGACGTAGCCGACACCGCGAACTGTGTGCAGCAGCGGCTCGTGGCCGCCGTCGACCTTGCGCCTGAGGTAGCTGATGTACGTCTCCAGCACGGAACCGCTGCCACCGAAGTCGTAGCGCCATACGTGATCGAGGATCTGCGCTCGCGTGAGAACGCGGCCCGCATTGACGAGCAGGTAGCGCAACAGCCGGTATTCCGTGGCTGTCAACTCGATGAGGTCGCCAGCGCGCCGCACCTCGCGTGCATCCTCGTCAATGACCAGGTCTCCAAGACTGATGCGGTTGGCCTCGGCGGCGTCGGGTGCGGCCTTGCCACGACGCAGAATCAGACGCACACGGACGACCAACTCCTCCAGCGAGAAGGGCTTGGTCATGTAATCGCCGCCACCGACGGTGAGGCCGTGCACCTTGTCTTCGGTGGTGTCGCGCGCCGTGAGGAAGAGGACGGGAATCCGATGTCCGGCAGCCGCGATCCTCTTGGCGATTTCGAAGCCGTCCATGTCAGGCAGCATCACGTCGAGAACAATGAGGTCGGGCGGCTGCGCTTCCACGGCATCGAGGGCATCACGGCCGCGCAGCGCAGTGCGCACCTCGAACCCCTCGTAGCGCAGCGCCATCGAGACGAGTTCGGTGATGTTCTCCTCGTCGTCGACGACAAGAATCGAAGAATCTTCCTTGGTCATGGACCGAGCATGATCGACGATTCTGGGAGTTTCCTGGGAAAAGTCTGGGGCCTTGCCGTGAGCCTTCGGATCCCCAGCAAACTCCCAGGAGGGGCCCAGGAAACGTCAAGGCGCCACGGTCAACCTGGGGCGCATGAACGACACAGCCGCTCTGCCCACCTCCCCCGCCGGGCCACTCGACCCCGTGGAGGCACCCGAACTGCCGCGCTTGCGCCTTCAGCGCCACCAACTCCTGGCCCTCATCGCCCTCCTCGTCGGCACGGCGGGGCTCTACCTCGTCGGCCTCGGTGCCTCGGGGTGGGCCAACGCCTTCTATTCCGCCGCGGTCCAGGCAGGCGCGACCGATTGGAAGGCATTCGTCTTCGGCTCGTTCGATTCGTCCAACTTCATCACAGTCGACAAGCCACCGGCATCGCTCTGGGTCATGGAACTGTCGGTGCGCATCTTCGGACTCAACAGTTGGAGCATCCTCGTGCCGGAAGCACTGATGGGTGTCGCCAGCGTCAGCCTCCTGTACGCAGCGGTGCGCCGCGTTGCCGGTCATGCAGCGGGATTGCTCGCGGGCGCGGTGCTCGCACTGACTCCCGTGGCGACACTCATGTTCCGCTACAACAACCCCGACGCCTTGCTCGTCCTGCTGCTCATCGGTGCTGCGTATGCGATGACGCGCGCCCATGAGGACGGCAAGACCAAATGGCTGATGTTCGCTGGCGCGTTCGTCGGCTTCGCCTTCCTCACCAAGATGCTGCAGGCATTCCTGGTGCTGCCGTCATTCATCCTCGTCTACCTGGCATTCGGCCCCGTCAATGTGCGCCGCCGAATCATGCAGATCATCGCCGCGGGCATCTCGCTGATCGTGTCAGCGGGATGGTGGGTGGCACTTGTGGAGCTGTGGCCCGCGAACTCGCGTCCATACATCGGCGGGTCGCAGAACAATTCCGTTATCGACCTCATCATTGGCTACAACGGCCTCGGCCGCATCACCGGCGACGAGACCGGATCCGTGGTCGGCGGCGGTGCCGGCCCCAGCAATGGTGGTGGCATATGGGGAGAAACGGGCATCGCCCGGCTCTTCAGCGCCGACATGGGCGGTCAGATCTCGTGGCTGATCCCGTCGGCTGCACTCTTCCTGGGGGCAATGGTCTGGTTTCGTCGGCGTGCGCCACGCCATGATGTCCTGCGCGCCGCAACGCTCATCTGGGGTGGATGGTTCCTGGTGACGGCAGTGGTGTTCAGCTTCGCCGCGGGGATCATCCACCCCTACTACAACATCGCGCTTGCGCCCGCCGTCGGTGCGCTCGTCGGCATCGGCGCGACGACGCTGTGGAAGGAGCGGGCACGCGTCTCAGCACGACTGCTGCTTGCCACGGCAGTTGCGGGAACATCTACGTGGTCGTTCGTTCTGCTGGATCGCAGCGCAGACTGGATGCCCTGGCTGCGTGTCGCCATCATCGCCATCGGTATTGCGGTCGCGGTCGGCATCGTGCTGGCAGCGCGACTGCACAAGACAGCGCTGGCGGTTCTTGTCGCCGCGGGTCTGTTCGCCGGACTCGGCGGTTCGGCCGCCTACTCAATGGACACGGCACTGACAGCAAGCACCGGCGCGATTCCATCGGCTGGCCCGGCTGTCGCTGGCGCGCGCACCGGTCCCGGCGCCAACAGGCCTGCACTCGCCGGCAACCGCCAAGGTCCGCCGCCAGGATTCAATGGCCAGCCGCCTGTATTCGCCAACGGCGGAGCGCCCCCCTTCAACCAAAACGGTGGGCCGCCCAACGGTGCAGCGGGCAACCCCGGCACCAACGGCGGGGGCCCTGGCG
>JBEPVH010000303.1:0-3444 GCA_041691115.1 bacterium
ACTACTTCGGGGTCGACTGGCAGGCGCTGGTCACGGAGATGAGCGGCAAGGAGCAGGAGCTCCGCGTGCGCGATATTCCGACACCCATGCTGATCGAGGCCATCTGCGCTGCGTCGGTGCATCGCGGGGCGCCGTCGGACCGGCTCAACCGCGACTCCACGAACTTCGCGTCGTGGTGGACGAGGAACACCGAACTGCGCACGTCCTCGCCGAACGCGCCGCCCCATGCAGCATTCGACCTGGCCGACGGCCATACCCAGTTGCTCTTCTGGCTGACGCCCAACGGCGGTGTCATCCATGCCCGGTCGTACAACGGTCGCCTGGGCGCGTCGTCGACTCTTGCGGGCACCACCAAGCTGGATCCCGCTGTCACGTTGATGCTGTCGTGGCTGCGCGTTGGCTGGCGCCGTAAGCAGAACGAAGCGCGGTGGCACGCTCGAGTGCAGAAACACATTCTTGAGAACGACAGGGGACCACGGCGCGGTGGCCGCGAACTCGGCTAGTCGTCAAGACCTGTGCGGTCGCTAGAATCCGCCTCCCACCCACTCAGGAGGAATGAATATGGCAAATACTTACGTGCTGGTCTACAAAGGCGGCAAGATGCCCGAAGGCGAGGCTGCTCAGGCTCAGGTCATGGAGGCCTGGGGCAAGTGGTACGCCGGCCTCGGCGATGCCGTAGTTGACGGCGGTAACCCGTTCGGTCCTTCGCGTTCTGTGAGCCGTGACGGTTCGGTAGCTGACGGTGCCCCTTCGGCGCTCTCCGGTTACACGATCCTCAAGGCAGAAGACATGGACACCGCGTGTACTTGGGCAAAGGACTGCCCGGTCCTCGAAGGCGGAGCCTCCGTTGAGGTGTACGAGACCTTCGATGCGATGGCGGGTCGCTGACCCGATCGTGGATCAAGGGGGCTGGTGCTTCGGCACCGGCCCCCGTTCTCGTTAACCCCGTTCTCATTAACGGGATGCGAGCCAGCGGCGGATGTCGTCACCGTGTTGGTCGATGCCGGGCGGTGGCAGCCTGTAGCTCACGGGTGTAGCGCTCAAATCAAGAGGTGAGCGCGCGCTGCGCGAACCGTCTGTCGCGGTAATGCCAGGATCCTGGCCCACCGCTGCTGCGAATGAATGCGCAGCTGAGATGTCGTTGACAGGTCCCGCCGGCACTGTGTGCTGCGCCAGAACGGCCGTCCAATGTTCTGTTGTATCGGTTCGCAGCCGTTGCTCGATCTCTGCTGCCAGCGCATCGGCGTTGGCGACACGGACGGTGTTGGTGGCAAAGCGCTCGTCCGCCGCAAGGCTCGGAGCATCGAGCGCTGCGCACAGTCGCTGCCACATCGCTTCGCTGCCGCATGCAATCGCAATCGCCGAGTCGGCAGTCGCGTAGATCTCGTAGGGAGCGATCGAGGGATGGCGGTTGCCGTGCCGCTGCGGCGTTACATCCGCATTGAGAAATGCCGATCCCTGGTTGACCAGAGCGGCGAGGGCCGCAGAGAGAAGCGACACCTCGACATGCTGACCCATGCCGTCGCGGTCGCGGGCTCGCAGCGCCGCAAGGATGGCAGTACTCGCCTGCAGACCGGCAATGACGTCGACGATGGCGACGCCTGTCTTGAGTGGCTGCCCGTCAGCATCGCCGGTGATGCTCATGAGACCACTCTCCGCCTGGAGCAGCAGGTCATACCCGGGCATTACAGCGCCATCACCCGCGCTGCCGAAGCCGGTGATCGAGCAGGTGATGACCGACGGATTCAACGCCGCCAGCGTGTCGTGATCGAGGCCGAACTTCGCCATCGTTCCCGGCATGAAGTTGTCAACGACAACGTCGGCGCGACAGCACAGCGACAGTGCCAGTGCGGCATCCGCAGGATCGTGCAGATCCAATGCGATGGACCGCTTGTTGCGGTTGACGCTGAGGAAGTACGTGGATGTGCCCTGAGCCCACGGTGGTCCCCACGTTCGAGTGTCATCACCCGTCCCGGGCTTCTCTACCTTGATGACGTCAGCACCGAGATCGCCAAGCGTCATGGTCGCCAGCGGACCCGCGAGAACTCGCGAGAAGTCGGCCACGATGAGACCGTCGAGAGCGCCCATCCGCGAGAGCCTTTACTCGGAGAGGCCGCGCGGTGCCCGATGCTTGATGAACGACGACAGTCCGGCGACGCCACCGGCCGCGGCCAGTGCTGTGCCGAGTTCCTCGATCACCGAGGCAGGACCGTGCTCAAAACCGGAGTTGACGGCGAGACCGCCGACGAGTGTGGCGGCCAAACCAACGGCCAGCGCAGGAACGCCGATTCCACGCAACGCATTGCGGCGCCCAGAGCCGTCGTGCTCGCAGCGCGTGTACGTCCGGGTTGAGTACCTGACGGTCTTCTGTATGGTCTTCTCGGGGTTGACGACGCCACAGTCCGTGGTCGTGTTGGTGACCCAATGACTCTTCGTGCCAAGGCCTGTGAGGCCGGTGGCAGCGAGGCCGACACCGAGGCCGACGATTGTCGCGACGCCTTCGCCTGTTGACGTCGCCAGGCTCAGCACCTGCGTGAAGTCATGCGCGACCGTGGGGGCAATAAAAATGCCGCCCAGCAAACCTGACGATGCAGCGGCTGTGCTCGCGGCGAGAATCGCCGGGCGACGGATCAATCCGGGCGAACTGCTGCCCGAGTCTTCAGTGGCCATGTCCCCATCTCTCCCCATGCAACGGTGTGCCGGCGTGGCTGACCGGCACCGTTAGCTACCCATCCCGTTTTTGCCCCTGCACGACAGGCTAAGGGGAGGCGGCGGACGACGCGCGGACAAAGGCTCTACTCGCCGAGGGCCGCCTTGGCGGGCTTGACCCGGAGCAGCGATGCGGCACCGGTGATACCGCCCGCGGCTGCCACGCCCGTGCCGAGATCCAGCGCAATCTGAGCCGCACTGTGCTCAAAGCCCATGCCCGCAGCAAGCCCACCGACGACGGCGGCCGCGGCACCGACGGCGAAGACAGGGGCTGCAATAGAGCGCAGCAGCGAGCGCCGCGCCGACCCGTCGTGGGCGCAGTGGTAGGCGGTGTACTTTTCGTAGTAGTCGTTCTCGCGGGATTCGGTCTTGTCGACGACGCCGCACCCCCCAGTGGGCTCTGAGCTTTCCCAGTGACCCTTTGTGCTCGCCGCGGCTATACCTGTGGCAAGAAGACCGACACCGGTGCCGACGATGGCCGCGATGCCCTCACCCGTGGAGGTGGCAAGACCGGCGACAGTGCCGAGGTCCGCCAAGACCGTCGGTCCGACGAAGAGCGCACCGAGTGTTCCCGCTGTGACGACGCCGCTGCCGGCAGCGAGAACCGCCGGACGCCGCAGCAGTCCAGGCGAGCTGGAATCCTTTTCCGTGGCCATAGCCATCCCCCCAGCGGTTCGTTCCTGGCGCGAGCGCGCCGGCCCACAGATTAGTATTAAACTCCGCCGAGACTACTAG
>JBEPVH010000304.1:0-3439 GCA_041691115.1 bacterium
GCACCGGGCAGCGGGACGCCCTCGGGCAGCGTGACCCTCCAGGACGGCGGCGTGGACATCGCCGGATGTATAGCCCTGTCGCTCACCGGCGCATCGGCGACATGCACCAACACCTACGCCGCGTTCGGCAGCCACGCCATTACAGCGATCTACTCTGGAGATGTGACCTTCTCAAGCAGCACCTCCGCCGTTCTGACACAAACTGTGAGCAAGGCACCGACTTCTGTCCTGGTCACGTCCTCAGATAACCCCTCGGTGGCGGGTGATGGCGTCACCTATACCGCAACCGTGATGGCAGGAGGCGGAGCGGGACCCGCATTCATAGCTACCCGCGCCGTCACACCGCGCACCGCCGCACCCGTTCCTACCGGTACCGTGACGTTCTTCGACGGCGCGACAAATCTGGGAACAATGACCCTTGATTCAACCGGAGCCGCAAGCCTGCAGCCACAGCTCCCCGCCCTGGGCTCCCACCACATCAGCGCCACCTACTCCGGTGACACAAACTACATCGGCAGCAGTTCAGGTGTCCTGGGGCTCACCCAGGTCGTTGAGGCTGTCATTCCGGTGCCGGCGGCCGGTCTCAGATCTGCCGACGTGACCTCACTGCTGCGAGGCACGGCGGCTCTTCTCTTGGTGGGGAATTGCCTCATCGCCCTCGCCTGGCGGCGCCGCCGCACCCGCGCGGAATAGATTCTCGCTAGGGCGGAGGCCCGCCGCTGATCGAGAAAACGCGCCAATCCGCCGCTGACCCGTCCGGAGGCCCATGATTGTCATCACCTATGAAGAAGAATCAGGTCGACCCTGGACTCCACGAGCCGACGACAAATCTGAAGTCACGCCCAACCGGCTGGAGTAATTCGGTCACTCTGCGAGATGGCGCCACCGCACAGATCCGCGCCGCCGGGCCAGACGACGTCGCCGCCTGGCGAACGTTCTATGCGGGCCTCACCGATCGGACTGTGTTTCGGCGTCTCTTGGTGCACCCGACGCCGTCCGATCCCGAAGTCGATGCTCTGATCACCGTCGGCGAATCGGGATCCGTCGTGATTGTCGCGGAGGCCGACGGCGCCCTTGTCGGTATGGCTCGGTCGGATCCGATCGGAACACTCGGCGCCGAAGTCGCCGTTGCCGTGGCGGACGCCCAGCGAGGACGTGGCATCGCGTCGTTGCTGCTCAGCGCACTCGTCGAGCACGCCCAGGAGCAGGGTACGTACCAGTTCCTTGCCGCAACTCTCGTTGCAGGTGAGGCGCCGGACACCCTCTTTAAGCGCGCCGGATTCGTGCCCAAAAGCGGAGCGCATGAAGGCACCGTGCGTGTCTTCTGCGATCTTCCCTTGCAGCCGGTCGCCTGATCCTCAGCTACCTCTAACCGACGGGCCTCGGCCGCCGGCAACGCGACGGTCAGCTGAGACGTTCGAAGATCAGATGTGCGCTGACAGCTTGTGTGCCACCTGCAAGCGGTGTAATGGTAAGGGCCGCTGCGTTGGCGGCCGGATTGACCACCTCAACGATGTCGCCGGCCAACAGCAGTACCAGAGAGTCGCCCACGATCTGGGTTGTGCCTGTGGCCCGGCCAACAACTGTCGTGGGAACTTCGACACCGTTTACCCGCAAAACAAGCTGCCCCGGCTCGGTCACCGAAACGATGAACGACACCCGGTACGCTCCCGTCGAAGCCACAACGAACGTTGATGGCCCAGACCGCACCGGACCGCCCAGCGCAACCCCATTTGTCGGGAATTGCACCGCAGTACCGACGGCCACGGTGGCGGCGTTGTCAGGCGGCATGAGTGCCGTGAACTCGGCGTATTCCTGAACGGCGGCAGCGCCCGGGATTCCCGCGGGACCCGTCGGGCCTGGCGGCCCTGGCGGCCCCTGGATTCCCTGAGGCCCGGCGGGCCCCGTCGGGCCGGCGGCCCCATCTGAGTTCACGAACCCACCACCAAGCGGCACGCCGACGCCGGCCTGCGGCTGAAGATTGAGGGTGGCTCGCGTATCCGCACTGCCGGGAGCGCCGTGGCCCATCCCGTAGGCGGCAAAAACAGTGATGCCCATGCCAACGATCGCTGAGATCGCGGCCGCGCGTCCCAGTCCGAGCTGCCGAACTACTTTCATCACTGTCCCCCAGGGCCAACCGTGGTCGATTTCGACCGAGAGTATGCCCGATGTCACCCGAACGTGTTCTGACGCTCGGGCGTCCTTGCCTCCTTGACGGTGGCATCATCCGCGCCATGGTTCAGGCGCCACGTTCCCACACGGTCCGAGGACCCGCGCGCCTGCTCATTCTCAGCTCCTTGATGCTCTTTGTGGAACTGGCGTTGATCAGATGGCTGGGTTCCAACGTTGTCTTTCTTGGGTTCTTCTCGAACTTCGTCCTTCTCGGCAGCTTCCTCGGCATTGGTCTTGGATTTCTGCGGTGCGAATGGCACGACCGATTCTTCCCGAATTTCCCCGTGCTCTTTGCGCTCTTCGTCGCGTTAGTCCTTGCGGTTCCGGCGGCCGTCGAGGCGAACGGCAGCGAGATCGTCTATGTGGGAATAAAAGTCAGTGGACTGCCGCCGTACGTAATCCTCCCGCTCATCTTTACGTGCGTCGCGGCTCTGCTGTCCGCAATCGCCATGGAGGTGGCGGCAGCGTTTAAGACGTTCTCGCCGCTGACCGCATATCGACTGGACATCAGCGGGAGCCTGCTGGGGATCGGCTTGTTTTCGGCCCTGTCATTCTTGGAGGCGCCGCCGTCAGCGTGGGGCGCAATCGTGGTGGTGGCGTATGTCGCCCTCATGCTCCCCCGCCGCCGGCTTCTCCCGCTCGCAGCGTGCATGGCGCTCGTCGGGATGCTCATCGCGGAGTCGTTCACCCCAGGCGTGGCGTGGTCGCCCTATTACAAGATCACCGTCAAGCCTCGCGACGCCACGTCGACCCTCGTCCTCTTCAACGGCGTCCCCTACCAGTTGATTGAGTCCTACCAGACGATGGTGGACACTCATCAGTTCAACCTCGTTCCCTACGACCACGTGGCGAAAGCGCCCGATCCTGCCCATGACGATGTCCTCATCATCGGTGCCGGCAACGGCAAGGATGTCGAGGCAGCCCTCCAGCGCGGTGCCACATCTGTGGAAGCCGTCGACATCGACCCGCGCAGCGTTCAACTGGGCCGTGAATTGAACTCCGACCACCCATATGACGACCCGCGCGTGCACGTGACCATCGCCGACGGACGTTCATTCCTCGAACACACGGACCGCCACTTCGACCTCATCGAATTTGCGGGAACGGACTCCGTCACCGTCGTTCTTGGCCAGTCCTCGCTACGACTGGAGAGCTACCTCTTTACAGCCGAGTCCATGCGCGCCGTACGAGCACACCTGAAGCCCAATGGCGTCTTCACAGCGTTCAACGCCTATTGGCAGCAATGGTATGTGGATCGAGTTGGAGC